>NZ_CDWTNB010000160.1:0-9335 GCF_977947065.1 Frankia sp. CgJB1 | reverse complement strand
TCCCAAAGCACACTCCCGCCCCGTACCGGGCGGAGAGGAACGTGGGCGCGCACCAGAATCCGATCATGAAAATAACCCATTCTTGACCATGGTAATTACACGTAGAACACCGGTAATCCGCCATCTAACACGCCCGTCGAGCTCACTTTTCCCGATCACCACAACTGCGCCGGACGGCTGTCTAACCCTGGCTCCACCCTGCGGACCCTGTTCGAACGGACCGGCCCCCCAGCCGGCTCCGACGAGGCGATCGAGACCGGCCGGGCCGCCGTCGCGGACACCCCCACCGACGGGAGAAGCCGGGGTGGCCCTGGGGCGCCTGGGTTGGTCCGGGCCTGGCTGCCCTGATACTGGGTAGTGAGGCTGGCGCCATGACCGACACCACTGACACGGCGGCCATCGCCGTTGACGGCGGCCTGGTGACCGCCATCCCGGCTTCCTGAACCACTCCCGCCGAACCGGGCGGCGTGCGTGCTGCCTGGTACCGGCATGGCCAGGCAGCACGCCCCTCAGCCAGCCACAATCGCGGCATGAGCCCAGCGAGTAGCCTGAGCGACTTCCTGCGGACCCGCCGCGCCCGCTTGCATCCATCGGACCGATGGGCCCGCCGGCCCCCTCCTCGCGCAGCTGATCGGTGAGCTGTCGACAACGGACCCCGCGGGCGTGCCGTCGGGCAGGCCGACCGCGGCGCCGCGGCGGGCGAACTCCTCCTGGGTGAGGTGTTCCGGGCAGTCGACCCGGATGTCGGACGGCCCGAGGCGGTAGTCGAAGAACGCGCAGCGGTGAACGGTGGGTTGGGTGCGGCGGGTGGGCCGGGCGTGGCGAGGCGCGGGTTCGAAGTGCCGGCAGGTGGTACACGTGCGCGTCACGCTGATCAGGTGTTCGGCGTGCAGGCGTTCCAGCAGGTCCAGGAGGGTTGCGAGCAGCTGCTCGCCGTCCGGGCGGGGGATCCTGGCGGTCGCCACCTCGACCGGGGCGGTCCACCGGGAGACCGCGTGCGCGGTCTGCTGGCCGTCGGCGGTGAGGTGGAGCCGGTAGTGACGCCGGTCGGCGGGGTCCTGCTGGCGGCCAACGAGCCCTTTGCGGCGCAGGGCTGCCACGGCGTCGCTGACGGTGGGGTCGGCCACGTCGAGTTCACGTGCCAGTGCGCTGGTTCGGGCCGCCGGGGGTGGTCCCGCGTAGAGGCGGGCGAGGACCCGAAGCTGGGTGGGGGACAGGTCGTGCGCCTCGGCCGAGCGGCGGGCGAGCACCTGCAGGGCCTCGCCGATCCGGTCGAGGACGGCCACGATCTTCGCGTCGAGCCCGGGGTGGCGTTCCTCGGGGGTGCCGGGCGGCCTCACGCGCGCGGTCCGAACGCCGCGTGTATCGCCAGCACCGCTGCCTCCTGCCGTTGGGACTTTCCCGGGTTCGCGACGGCCGACCCGCCGCGAGGGTCGTGACGGGGAACGTCGGAACCCGCGAGTGGACCTTAGCAATCCGATCCGCCCGGACCGGATCGTTAGGAATCCTTGACATCAAGGGTCGTCCCGCACATAGTTCTCCTTGTCGACTGAAACTGTCGAGATGGCGGCCGGTGCCGGGTTGGGCCGTGCGGCGCGTGAGCGTTGCCGGACCGGGCGGGTCCGGTCCGCGTCCGTGGGGGAACACCAAGGAGGCGAGCATGCCGAAGCTTGCCCGCAGTGACTGGTACGACCTGGCCCGCGACACCAACTGGTCGTTTGGTTACGTGTCCGAGCAGGACGTCTTCCCAGAGGAGCTGTCGGGGACGGGCCGGGTCTCATCCGAGGAGTGGCTGGCCTGGGACGAGCCATACAAGATCGCTTATCGGGAGTACGTGCACAACCAGGTGACGAAGGACACCACGACGTACTCGGTCAAGAACGCGATCGCCCGCTCGGAGCTGTTCGAGAAGCTCGACCCGGGATGGAAGTCGGTGATCCTGGCGCACTATGGCGCGATCACGATGCCGGAGTACCTCGCCTCCATCGGTGAGGCGCGGATGGGCCGGTTCGGGCGGGCGGCGGCGTGGCGCAATACGGCGACGTTCGGCACGCTCGATGAGGTCCGGCACGGCCAGATCCAGGCGTTCTTCCCCTATGGGTTGATCGGGAAGGAGCCGCGGGCCGACTGGGCGCTCAAGGCGTTCCACACGAACGAGTGGATCGTGCTCGCGGTCCGGCAGCTGTTCGACGACATGTTCGTCGCCAACGACGCGCTGTCGATCGCGCTGCAGCTCACCTTCACCCTTGAAACCGGTTTCACGAACCTGCAGTTCCTCGGCATGGCAGCCGACGCGATCAAGGTGGGTGACCTGGAGTTCGGCTCGCTGATCTCCAGTATCCAGACGGACGAGGCCCGCCATGCCCAGCAGGGCGAGCCGACCATCAAGATCCTTGCCGAGGGCGGCCACAAGGACTGGGGCCAGTTCCTCATCGATCACATGTTCTGGCGGTCATGGCGGGTGTTCGCGCTGCTGACCGGCCTATCGATGGACTACTACACCCCGCTCGAGCATCGGACGATGTCGTTCAAGGAATTCATCGAGGAGTGGGTGATCAAGCAGTTCTCCGACCAGTTCCGGGACTTCGGTCTGGAGTATCCGTGGTACTGGGAGGAGTTCGTCAACGAACTCACCTGGTACCACCACGCGATCCACCTCGGGGTGTGGAACTGGCGGCCGACGGTCTGGTGGAACCCGGACGCCGGCGTCTCGGCGGACGAGCGGGTGTGGCTGGAGGAGAAGTACCCGGGCTGGAACCGTACGTTCGGCAAGTACTGGGACGTCATCGGCGACAACATCCGCGCGGGGAAGGGCGAGGCCACCTTCCCGGAGGCGCTGCCGTTGGTGTGCAACCTGTGCCAACTGCCGATCGTGCGGGCCGCCGGCGTGGAGGCCGGCGCGCTGGCCTCGGCCGCTCCGCTGCGCCACACCCACGGGGGCCGTGACTACCTGTTCTGCTCGGAACCCTGCAAGTGGATCTTCACGCAGCGTCCGGAGCGGTTCGCCGGGCACCGGTCGCTGGTGGACCGGTTCCTCGCCGGCGAGATCAGCCCGCCCGACCTCGGCGGCGTGCTCGCCTACATGGGGCTGTCGCCGTCCGAGCAGGGACAGGACGCCACCGGCTACGCCTGGGCACAGGCCGCGGCGGCGGGCGCAACCGGCGCCAGGGCGGCACGGCGATGACCCCCGGGGCGCAGGTGACCCCCGGGGCGCAGGAGCACTCCCACGAGCACGTCTACGTCCACGTCCACGAGCACTCCGAGGGGGCCCGATGGCTCTGCTGCCGCTGAGCGCGGTTTTCGAGCACGACTTCGTGTCGCTGCTGGTGGCGGTGGACGACGCCGACACCGTCGAGGCCGTCGGCCAAAAGATCGCTCACCACGTCGTGGGCCGGCGTCTGCCGGCCAGCGACGCGCCGGTGGGGGTCCGCCACAACGGTCGGGTGCTCGCCCGCGAGGCGCGCATCGGCGAGGCCGGCGTCGGCCCGCTCGACCATGTCGAAGCCTTCTTCGATGAGTAACACGTCGATGAGTAGCGCGTCGGCGGGTGGCACCGCAGTGGCGTGGACCGACGTCGCCTCGCTGGACGAGGTGTGGGAAGGCGACGTGCTCGAGGTGACCGCGGGCGCCGAGCAGGTGCTGCTGGCGCACCTGCCCGGCGGGGCGCTACGGGCGTACCAGGCGGTGTGCCCGCACTCGCGATTCCCGCTGGTCAACGGCGCCGTCGAGGACGGGGTGCTCACCTGCGCCGCGCACCACTGGGAGTTCGACCTGGCGACCGGCGAGAGCCTCAACCCGAGCGACTGCCGACTGTACAGCTTCCCGGTGCGCGCCGACGGTGAGCGGATCATTGTCGGGATCCCACCCGACGGCCGACGTCACTACAACCGGTGCCGTGGCGCTGCGACCGCGGCACCGACGGGGAGACGATTTTCATGACCGCCGACTCCAGCCGCCTGGTAGGCCCCATCGTCCGCGGATTCGACCCGGACGTCGTCGAGGCACTGTACGCCGCAATCGAGAAGGACAACCCCGACCAGACGCTGGTCGTGGAGGACCGCAACGGCTACGTGCGCATCAACGCGCCCCGCTTCCTGCGGGTCACCCGCGCCAGCCTGGAGGAGGCCGCCGGTCGGTCCGTCCCGCTCGCCACACTCGAACCCGCCCTCGCCGGCTTTGCCGGGCGGATGCGGTACGTGAGCGACGACGAACTCGTCTGGTACCTGGACCGGAAGGACTGAGGATGACTACCGCCCCCACGGCGAGGCCCCTGCGCACTTGGAGTGTGTTCGACGGGGCCCGCCGCAAGCCGAACGAGTACGAGACCGTCACCGGCCACTTCCACTACCACTTCGGGCGGCAGCCGGCCCCGTTCGACCTTGATCCTGACAGTCCGATCAACCGGTGGTACCTACGCTACCGCGAGGGCTCGCCGCTGCGGGGCGTGGACTGGGAGGCGTTCCGCGACCCCGCCCAGCTCAACTACCGCCGCTACATCGCCCTGCAGCACGACCGGGAGATCTACGCCGAAGGCGTCGTCGACCACTTCGAGGCCCTCGATGCGGATGCCGGCCTGAACCCGGCCTGGGTGGGTGTCCTCGCGCGGCTTTACCTGCCCGCCCGCTACCTGTTCCACGTGTTGCAGATCACCAGCCTGTACGTCGGCCAGCTCGGACCCAGCGCCTACGTCAGCAACGCCGCGTTCTTCCAGGCCGCCGACGAACTGCGCGCCCTGCAGTGGATCGCCTACCGGGCCAAGGCGCTGTCATTGGTCCATGGCGCCGACCTCGCCGACAGCCGGGCCACCCGACGGTTCTGGGAAGAAGACCCGGCCTGGCAACCCGCCCGGGAGGCGCTGGAGCGGTTGCTGGTCGCCTACGACTGGGCGGAGGCCTTCACGGCGCTGAACCTCGTCGTCAAGCCGGCGCTCGACACCCTGCTCAAGACCGCCCTCCCCGACCTCGCGGACGCCAACGGCGACGGCCTCACCGCCCAACTGCTGCGCGAGTCCGGCGTCGA
Organism: Frankia sp. CgJB1; assembly: GCF_977947065.1. NCBI lineage: Bacteria > Bacillati > Actinomycetota > Actinomycetes > Frankiales > Frankiaceae > Frankia > Frankia sp. CgJB1. The sequence goes on along the minus strand of NZ_CDWTNB010000160.1, from coordinate 4,316 downwards.
CGGCGCCCGCAGCCGGGCGTGGAGCGCGGCCCTGGCCCGCCACGCCATCGCCGAACGGCCCGACAACGCCGCGGTTCTCGCCGTCTGGGAAGAAAGCTGGCGCCCCCGCGCGGAGAAGGGCGTCGCGGGCCTGGCGGCCCTGTTCGGCGATGCCCCGAACCCGGCTAGCCCGGCCAAGGTCACCGCCACCGTCGCCGCGACCATCGCGGCGTTCCGTGCCTCCTGGACCGGCACGGCGGACCCCGCCTGAACCTCCGGCCTCCACCACCGATCCGCCCCCCGGAAGGACCCATGTCCGTCACCGACGACTACCTGACCAACAACGCCGCCTACGCGAAGACCTTCGCCGGGCCGCTTCCGCTGCCGCCGTCCAAGCACATCGCCGCCGTCGCCTGCATGGAAGCACGGCTCAACGTCTACGCGATCCTCGGCCTGGGCGACGGCGAGGCTCACGTCATCCGCAACGCCGGCGGCGTCGTCACCGACGACGAGATCCGTTCCCTCGCGATCAGCCAGCGCCTGCTCGGCACCCGCGAGATCATCCTGATCCACCACACCGACTGCGGCATGCTGACCTTCACCGACGACGATTTCAAACGCTCGATCCAGGACGAGACCGGGATCAAACCGGAATGGGCCGCGGAGTCGTTCACCGACCTGACCGAAGACGTACGCCAGTCGATCGCGCGGATCAAGGCGAGTCCGTTCATCCCGCATACCGGCGCCATCCGTGGCTTCATCTTCGATGTTGCCACCGGACTGCTCACCGAAGTCGCGTGATATCCGCCTGCCGCACCCTGCTGTTCAGCGCCTTCGAGTATCGACTCACCATTATCGGTATCACCGTCGGTTCTTTCTGATGACACCGTATTTCTGACGACACCGGACTCCGTCCGCCGTCGGGGTGCTTCGGGGATCAGTACCGTCGATCCGCGAAGCACCTCCGGGGGGAGCCAGGTGAGTGGGGCCGGCGGGAGGCGCCGGAGCCGATAATTCCCGGCCCGACCCGCCGGCCCCACCCGTCACCTGGTCAGTGGGTCAGCCGCGCTTGCGGCCGGACTCGCCGAGAGTGATCTGGTCGCCGTTGACGATGCCGGCCCGGCGCAGCGCCTCGGCGATCGCGCCGTCCGGCACACTGGATCCGCTGCGGCCACCGGAACCGTTCCTGCCACCGGAACCGCCGTGGCCACCGGAACCGCCACGACGGCCCGTGCCACCGCGTCCACCGGAACCGCCGGCACCACCGGCACCACCAGCACCGCGACCGCCGGCACCACCACGTTCGCCACTCGCGGTGCCCCGGCTGCCATCCCGCTGATCACCACGATCACGGCTCCCGCCGCGTCCGGCGCCCGCACCCGCGGCTCCCCGCCGGTCACCCTCGCCGTCCCGGCGACCCGGACCCCCGGCACCGGCCTCGTCGTCCAGCCGCAGCGTCAGCGAGATCCGCTTGCGTGGGATGTCGACGTCGAGAACCTTCACCGTCACGATGTCGCCGGGCTTGACGACCTCGCGCGGATCGCTGACGAAGTTCTTCGACATCGCCGACACGTGCACCAGGCCGTCCTGGTGAACGCCGATGTCGACGAAGGCCCCGAACGCGGCGACGTTCGTGACGGTTCCCTCCAGGGTCATGCCGGGGACCAGGTCCGCGAGCGTCTCGATCCCCTCGGTGAATGCCGCCGTCCTGAAGGCCGGCCGCGGGTCACGGCCGGGCTTCTCCAGCTCGGCGAGGATGTCGGTGACGGTCGGCAGGCCGAAGGTGTCGTCGACGAACTCGCTCGGCTTCAGGGCTCGCAGGACCGCGCCGTTGCCGATAAGGGAGCCGAGGTCGCCGCCGGTCGCCGCGAGGATGCGCCGCACCACCGGGTAGGACTCGGGGTGCACGCTGGAGGCGTCCAGCGGATCGTCCCCGCCGGGGATGCGCAGGAAGCCGGCGCACTGCTCGAACGCCTTCGGCCCGAGGCGGGGGACGTCCTTCAGTGCGGCCCTGGTCTGGAACGGCCCGTGCGTGTCGCGGTGGCGCACCACGCTCTCCGCGAGGCTCGCCCCGATTCCGGACACCCGGGTCAGCAGCGGGGCAGACGCGGTGTTGACGTCCACCCCCACCGCGTTCACGCAGTCCTCGACCACCGCGTCCAGGGATGACGACAGCCGGGACTCGGACAGGTCGTGCTGGTACTGCCCAACCCCGATCGACTTCGGGTCGATCTTCACCAACTCCGCGAGCGGGTCCTGCAGCCGCCGGGCGATCGACACGGCCCCGCGCAGCGAGACGTCGAGCCCGGGGAGCTCCGCCGCGGCATAAGCGGACGCCGAATACACCGACGCCCCCGCCTCCGACACTGTCACCTTCGTCAGCGACAGCTCCGGGTGCCGGCGGATGAGGTCCTCGGCGAGCTTGTCGGTCTCCCGGGAGGCCGTCCCGTTCCCGATCGAGATCAGGTCGACGCGGTGCTCCCGGGCGAGCCGGGCCAGGGTAGTGATCGACTCGTCCCACCGCCGTGCCGGGACGTGCGGATGAATGGTGTCGGTGGCGACCACCTTGCCGGTCGGGTCGACCACGGCGACCTTCACTCCGGTGCGGTACCCCGGGTCGAGACCCATGGTCGCCCGGGTCCCGGTCGGCGCCGCGAGCAGCAGGTCACGCAGGTTCGCCGCGAACACCCGCACGGCGGTGTCCTCGGCGGCCGTCCACAGCCGCATCCGCAGATCGACGCCGAGGTGCACAAGGATGCGGGTGCGCCAGGCCCAGCGGACCGTGTCGAGGAGCCACCGGTCCGCCGGCCGGCCCGCGTCGGAGATCCCGAACGTCTCGGCGATCCGCGTCTCGTAGTCGGTCGGCCCGGGCGGCGGGGCGGCGTCCGGCTCCGCCGGCACGCCCGGTTCGAGGGCCAGGTCGAGGATCTCCTCCTTCTCCCCCCGGAACGCCGCGAGGATGCGGTGCGACGGCAACGAGGTGAACGGCTCGGAGAAGTCGAAGTAGTCCGAGAACTTCGCCCCCGCCTCCTCCTTGCCCTCCCGGACCCGGGAGACCAGGACACCACGCGACCACATTCGCTCGCGCAGCGTGCCGATCAGGTCAGCGTCCTCGGCGAACCGTTCGACGAGGATCGCCCACGCCCCCTCCAGCGCGGCACCCGCGTCGGCCACGCCCTTCTCCGGATCGACGTAGGCCGTCGCTGTGGCGTACGGGTCGAGCGAGGGGTCGCCCAGCAGGCTCTCCGCCAGCGGTTCGAGGCCGGCCTCCCGGGCGATCTGCGCCCTGGTCCGCCGCTTCGGCTTGAAGGGCAGGTAGATGTCCTCCAACCGGGCCTTGGAGTCGGCGGCGAGGATCTGCGCCTCCAGGGCGTCGTCCAGCTTGCCCTGCGACCGGATCGACTCGAGGATCGCGCCGCGCCGATCCTCTAGCTCCCGCAGGTAACGCAGCCGTTCCTCCAGCGTGCGCAGCTGCGTGTCGTCGAGGGTGCCGGTTGCCTCCTTGCGGTAGCGGGCGATGAAGGGCACGGTGGCACCACCGTCGAGCAGGTCGACCGCCGCCGTCACCTGCCCCTGGCGCACGCCGAGCTCCTCGGCGATCCGCTGATGGATGGACTGCTGCGGGACAGATGTCGTCGTCACAATCCCTGATCCGCCTTCTCGTCGATCTTCGGTCGCCGGGCCGGGGGCCGGCCGCGTCGTCGTCGCTCGGGCGCCGTGCGGTGATACCCGCGCCGATGCTCTGACTGCGAGACTACGGGTGATCACGCGGTTTTCCGCCCGCGGGCGGCGGTCCCGGCGCGGGTTCCCGCGTTCCCGCAGCCTCCTGGTTTCGAGCGCAGGCCTCCTGGTCTCGGCTGCCAGCTTCCTGGTCTCGGGCATCGTCCCCGCGTGGCGCGGTTACGGCGGCGACCGGCCCGGCCCGGCGTGGCCCGCCTGGCCGGAGAACCGGTTCCGGGGTGGCCGGGTCGTTTCTGCTACCAGCTCTGATGAGCTGGGCGGTCTGATTGTGTTGCGGTGTATATCCCATTGGTTCGGCATGACCTACGATGTGTCCGTGCACACTGGGGACGGGGCTGCCGGCGCGGGCCGCGTGTATTCTCGGCATTCCGCCGCCGAGGTCGCGGTGAGTGGCCGGGCGGGCTCCCGTGGGGGCGACCCGCGCTTTGCCGCGTCGGGCCGCGAGGCGTCACGCAGGCGGCCGCGGTCCGGCTTGTCGACGTCGTCGGCGAGGCGTTCCAGCAGCTGGGCGCCCACCTCGAACTCGACGTCGAGCGGATCGCCCGCATCGGCGCGGAGGCGCAGGTCGTGGCGCCACGTCGCGAACCTGTCGATCC
>NZ_CDWTNB010000159.1:0-9477 GCF_977947065.1 Frankia sp. CgJB1 | reverse complement strand
GGGTGAGAGCCAGCGCCGCAGCCCGGTCGGCATCGGCCGGGGTGCGGACCGCGGAGTCCGAGACCAGGCGGCGGACCAGCTCGGCGGCGCTCGGGCGCTCCTCCGGCCGACGGGCGAGCGCTGCGCGCACCAGCGGGGCGAGTTTCGCCGGCACGCCGGCGATGTCGGGTGGTCGGTCCTCGCGCATCCTGGTCAGCACGTCGGACTGCTCGGAGGCGAACGGCGGATGTCCCGTCGCCGCGTACGTCACGCAGGCGCCCCAGGCGAACACGTCGGCGGGGGGCCCGGCCCGTTCCCCGCGCAGCTGCTCGGGCGCCATCCAGGCCAGCGTGCCAATGAGAATCCCGGTCCGGGTGTGGCTGGGGATCCCCGAGGCCCGCGCGATGCCGAAGTCGATGACCTTCGGGCCGTCCCAGGCCAGCAGGATGTTCGAGGGCTTGAGGTCGCGGTGCACCACTCCGGCGGCATGGATGGCGATCAGCGCGTCGGCGAGTCCCACGCTGAAGCCGTGCAGCAGCCGTTCCTCCAGCCGGCCGTGGCGCAGCACCGCGTCGGCGAGGCTGGTGCCCTCCACGTATTCGGTCGCCAGCCACGGCGACGTGGCCTCGGGACCGGCATCGAGCACCGCCGCGACCGCCCGGCCGTGCACCCGGCGGGCGGCGGCCACCTCGCGGCGGAACCGTTCCCGGAATTCGGGGTCGTCAGCGAACCGGGCGTCGGGAACCTTCACCGCGGCGGCCCGGCCGTCGGCGTTGAAACCGAGGTACACGGTGCCCATGCCGCCAGCGCCGATCCGGTTGTGGATCGTGAACGGGCCGACGTGGCGCGGGTCGTCGTCAACAAGCGGGGTCAGCATCGTGCCGCCTGTTCTGGTCGCCGCGCCCGGTCCTGCGCCCGGCGGCGCGCCCGGCCGTGAGACTCGGAATACCGGGGCTCACCCGAAAGATCACTCCTTCGTCGGCGGTGGGCACGGGCCGGGGCCCGGTGGCCGCCGGCCCGCGCCCACCGGCGTCCGTGGGGTCCACGGCGTTCACGGCGTTCACGGCGTTCACGGCGTTCACGGCGTTCACGGCGTTCACGGCCCCGCGAGACCCCTAACCCTGAACCATAATGCTTCCAGCGCAGCGATGTGCGGCTGGGCGCGGAGGCGGGCGCGTCGGGTTCGCCACCCGGCACCGCCCGCCGCCACCCGGACCCCGGCGGACGGCGGCCCTACCGTCGGCTGCCGGAGACATTCGGGTCGCTCGGTGGAATCTTGTCCAGGGTGGAGAAGTTCGTGCCGGTCCAGCGGAAGCGGACGTCGGCGTGGCCCGATGGGGCATCGACCGGGTCCCGCGGGTCGTAGGTGGCATAGCGCAGCACGACCTCATGATCGTTGCGTTGGCGCTGGAGGGTAATGTGCGCGCTGGGTGCCTTCGTGTCCGTGCCACGGTATTCACCGTCGGCGAAGACGAAGGCGAGCTGCCGGGGGGTGTCCCCGGCCGGCTGGCCGGTGCCGATCACGACGTTCAGTCGCCGGTCGGCCGCGTAGGTGCTCATGTCCGGCTCATAGCCCTTCCGGCGCACCGTGGCGGCGGCGTCGGCGGCGGACAGCGTCGCCGTGGTCGCCACCGGCGTCGGGCTCGCTGACGCCGACGCCTGCGCCCGCGCCGATGCGGGCCCGGTCGTGGCGGGCGGCGCGGCGGCCTGCGGCGGACCCGTCGTCCCGGCGGCTGTCCCCCCCGTCGCCAGCGGGTTCGGCGTCGACCCCGTGACGGTGGGCGTGTCGTCGCCACGGTTGAGCACCAGGGCCGCCGCGAGGCCCCCACCGAGCAGCATCGCGAGCAGCGCGGCCACCGCCACGGCGGCTCCACGCCGCCCGTCGCCCCCGCTCCCGCCTCTGCCTCTGCCCGGCCCGACACGCCACCCGTCGTCCTCCCAGCCGGCTGCGTCGTGGCTCACGGTCGGCGGGGCGGGCGCGCGGTGGTGGGCGGGATCGGGACCGTAGCCGGCACCGCGGTACCCCCCATCGCGGTACCCCCCATCGCGGTACCCCCCATCGCGGTACCCCCCATCGCGGTACCCCCCATCGCGGTACCCCCCATCGCGGTACCCCCTGTGGGGACCCTCGCCGTCCGGCGGGGTCGGCGGCAACGACCACCAGCGGGCCAGCGCCGTCTCGCTGGCCCGGTCTGATTCGGTGGGGGAGTGGACGTCGTGGCCGACCAGTCGGGCGAGCAGCTCGGCGGCTGCGGGGCGGCGCGCCGGCTCCTTGTCCAGGGCCGCCCGCACGACGCCGGCCAGGGACGCGGGCAGCCCGTCGAGGTTGGGCTCCGCGGTGAGGATCTGCATGCCGATCGCCTCCGCCCGTTCGCCCCGGAAGGGGGGCCGGCCGGCTGCGGCGAAGGTGACGCAGGCCCCCCAGGCGAAGATGTCGGCCGCGGGCCCGGCCCGCTCGCCGCGCAGCTGCTCGGGCGCCATCCAGACCAGGGTGCCGATCAGCATTCCCGTCCGGGTGTGGCTCGTGTTATCCCCGGCGCGGGCGATGCCGAAGTCGATGACCTTCGGGCCGTCCCAGGTGAGCAGGATGTTCGCCGGTTTGAGGTCGCAGTGCACCACCCCGGCGGCGTGGATCGCGACCAGGGCGTCGGCCAGGCCGACGGCGAGTCCCTGGACCAGTCGATCGTCGAGCCGGCCGCGGGTGGCGACCGCGTCCGCCAGGTTCCTGCCCTCGACGTACTCCGTGGCCATCCACGGCCGTTGCCCGGTCAGGTCGGCCTCGAGCACGGCGGCGACGGCGCTGCCCCTGACTCGGCGGGCCGCGTCGACCTCGTGCCGGAAACGGGACCGGAACTCGGGATCGTCGGCGAGTCCGGCCGACGGCACCTTCACGGCCGCCGGCTTGCCGTCGGTGTCGAAACCGAGGTAAACGACGCCCATCCCACCCGCGCCGATGCGGTTCGCCAGCCGGTAAGGGCCGATGCGCCGGGGGTCGTCCGTGGTCAGGGGCGTCAGCACGCCGCTTGCCTTCTCTCCGTCGTCGGGTGTCGGGTGGCCCGGGTGTCGGGGTGGCCCGGCGGTTCCGGCGCACCTCGCGACGGTGCGGGGTGGAGATGCGCTGATTGTCTCCCGTGCGGTCCCCTGCACTTATCTGACGGCGTCGTCTTCGCTTTGTGTTAAGGATCCGCCACCTGATGTGTGCGGTGTGGTCGACGCGCCGCCGTTACGCCCTGACGGCCTTCGCGAGAAGATTTTGCCCATGTTCGGCATAGAACGAAAGAATTAGAGGTTATAGCGTAATCTTGCAGAGATATCTTCGTAAGAAGGTCGACGTCGCCGAGACGGCTCGTGGGGTGGCGACGGGATCCGGATGGAAGTGGTCCGGGGGGAGGAGAGCGGGATGGTCGTCCCCTTGCAGCCGGCCCAGGTGTCTGCATCCGGTGCCCGGCCGGCGGAGGGGCTGTCGGCGGATGCAGTGCTGAGCACGCTCGGTCGCCACGTCCTCGTCGACGGCTTCGACCTCGTCTGCGACCTGGCGATGAGCCGTGGCAGCGTGCTTGTCGACGCCCGTGATGGGCGGCGCTACCTCGACCTCTACAGCTTCTTCGCGTCTGCGCCGCTCGGGATCAACCCGCCGGACCTCGTCGACGACGCGGGCTTCGTCGCTCGGCTGGGTCGGGTGGCGGTCAACAAGCCGGCGAATCCGGACGTCGCCACCGTCGCTTACGCCGAGTTCGTGCGGACCTTCGCCCGAGTCCTCGGCGATCCGCAGTTGCCGCATCTGTTCTTCGTCGAGGGCGGGGCCCTGGCGGTGGAGAACGCGCTCAAGTGCGCCTTCGACTGGAAGAGCCGGCACAACGCGGCACACGGCCGTCCCGCGGCGCTCGGCCATCGGGTTCTGCACCTGCGGAACGCCTTCCACGGACGCAGCGGCTACACCCTTTCGGTCACGAACACCGATCCGGTCAAGACCGAGCGTTTCCCCGTCTTCGACTGGCCGCGCATTGACTGCCCGGCGATGGTGTTTCCCTGCGTGGGGCCGGCACTCGACGCGGTGATCGCCGCGGAACGTGTCGCGCTCGGCCAGGCCGAGGCCGCCTTCGCCGCCCATCCCCACGACATCGCCTGCTTCCTGGCCGAACCGATCCAGAGCGAGGGCGGGGACAACCACCTGCGGGCCGAGTTCTTGGCCGCGATGGCCGAGCTCTGCCGGCGCCACGACGCGCTGTTCGTGCTCGACGAGGTGCAGACCGGTGTCGGCGCCACCGGCTCGGCATGGGCCTACCAGCAGCTCGGCCTGCGCCCGGACGTCGTTGCGTTCGGCAAGAAGGTCCAGCTCGGCGGGGTGATGGCCGGCCGGCGGGTCGACGAGGTCGCCGACAACGTCTTCCGCGTGCCCGGGCGGATCAACTCCACCTGGGGTGGTGGCCTGGTGGACATGGTCCGCGCCACCCGCATCCTGGAGATCATCGAGACGCGGGGGCTCATGGCCCGGGCCGGCGAGCTCGGCGTGGGCATGCTCGCCGGGCTGACGGATCTCGCGGCCCGCCACCCCCGGCTGCTGTGCAATCCCCGTGGGCGCGGTCTGCTCTGCGCGGTGGACCTGCCGGGCAGCGCCGTCCGGGACGAGGTGCTGCGGCGGCTGCGGGTGCGCGAGGGAGTCCTCGCGCTGCCCGCCGGGGAACGGGCCATCCGGTTCCGACCGGCGCTGACGGTGAGCGCGGAGCAGCTCGCCGCCGGGATCGCGGCCCTCGGCCGGGTCCTCGACGGGCTGCCGGGTGGATTAGATAGGCCGGGCGGATTAGATAGGCCGGATGGACCCGGCGGACCGGATGGGGGATCGTCATGACGCTGGTACGGCCACGGCGGGTTGGTGCGCTTATTGCCGGACGCCCGCAGGCCGGACGTCCGCAGGACGGGTGCGCGCCGCCCGGCGCGGCCGAAGCGGAGCTCACCCCGGTCCGGACGGTGCCCTCGACCAACCCGGCCCGGCTCGACGACGTGGTCGCCGAGGTCGAGCTGGCCGGCCCGGAGACGATCCTCGCCGCCGCGGTGGCGGCCCGTGACGCCCAGCGCACCTGGGCAGACGTGCCGGCCCCGGTCCGGGGAAGCGTGATCGGCAATCTCGGCCGGCTCGTCGCGGGCAACGCCGCCGCGCTCGCCCGGCTCGTCACCCGGGAGATCGGCAAACCGGCGGCCGAGGCTCGCGGCGAGGTCCAGGAGATCATCGACACCTGCGAGTTCTTCCGCGGCGAGGGACGCCGGCTTTACGGCGAGACCGTTCCCTCCGAGATGCCGGACAAGCAGCTGTTCACCTTCCGGGAGCCGGTCGGGGTGATGATGGTAATCACCGCGGGGAACTTCCCGGTGGCGGTGCCGTCCTGGTACATCGTGCCGGCCCTGCTCGCCGGCGACACCGTGGTCTGGAAGCCAGCCGAGTATGCGGCGGCCTGCGCGCAGGCCCTGGTCGAGCTGATGGCCGCCGCCGGGGTTCCCGCCGGCGCGGTGAACCTCGTGCCCGCCGACGGCGCGGCGACGTCGCTCGGGCTGGAGCGGGCGCTGGCGGCCGGCGTCGTCGACAAGGTCGGTTTCACCGGATCCACCGAGGTCGGCCGGTTTATCGGTGCCCTGTGCGGCCGGTACCTGCAGTCGCCGTGCCTGGAGCTCGGCGGGAAGAACCCGATGGTCGTCGCGCCCGACGCCGACCTGGATGCCGCCGTCGAAGCGGCGGTGTTCGCCGGGTTCGGCACCGCCGGGCAGCGGTGCACCTCGCTGGGCACGGCGATTGTGCACGAGTCGGTGCACGCCGAGTTCGTGCGTCGGCTCGACGCCGCCGTGTCCGCGGCGGCCGTCGGCGACCCGACCCGGGACGTGCTGTACGGGCCGCTGCTCGACGCCAGGTTCGCGGCCGGGTTCGCCGACCATCTCGACCTGATCCGGGACCATCACCGGACCTTCGGGTCCACCGCGGTGGGACGGATCACGTCGGCCGGTTTCGGGACGTCGGCCGGCTCGTTGGCGCCGGCGGTGCCGGGAAGGTGGCCGGGCGGACCGCGCCGCGGCTTCGTCGGCGATCCCGACTCCGGGTTGTACTACCACCCGGTGGTGCTCGACGGCGTGCGCCCGGACGACGAGGTGTTCCGCGAGGAGACGTTCGGCCCGATCATCGGCGTTACCACCTACCGCAGCCTCGACGAGGCCATCGACCTGGCGAACCTGCCCGGCTACGGGCTATCGTCGTCGATCTACACCGGCGATGCGGCGAGCGCGTTCCGGTTCCGGCGTGGGGTGCGGGCCGGGATGGTCAGTATCAACTCCTCGACGTCGGGCGCGGAGGCCCACCTGCCCTTCGGCGGCAACGGGCGGTCCGGCAACGGAAGCCGCCAGTCCGGTCGCTGGGTCCTCGACCAGGTCACCCGATGGCAGTCGATGAACTGGGACTACTCCGGCAGGTTGCAGAAGGCCCAGCTCGACACGGCCGTGCCCCCGGCCGACCTATCCTTCCGCCTGTCGGACCCGTGAGTTCCGGCTGAGACGGGTGCCATGTCGCCGTGCTGCCGTGCTGCCATGTCGCCTCGCCTCACGGACCCGATGGCGTTTTTCTCGACGACGCGGGACAACGCGGCCGGTCACGGCGGATCGGGGCGTCCGGAGGTTCCGCCGCCCCAGTGTGCTGCCGCATCTCGCCGCATCCAGGACTGGGCCCCGGCGCCCGGCGCCGGTCCGCGCCATAGTCGGCGCATGCCAGACCTGGTGACGCAACCGATGCCCGGGATGCGGCCGACCCCCGGCACACGACGGGCCGGCCGCCGGGAATGGGCCGGTCTCGCCGTGCTCGCTCTGCCCTGCCTGCTGCTGTCGATCGACGTGACCGTGCTGTACTTCGCCCTGCCGTTCATCACCGCACACCTCGCCCCGAGCAGCGCCCAACTGCTCTGGATCGTCGACATCTACTCCTTCGTGCTTGCCGGCCTGTTGATCACGATGGGGACGGTCGGCGACCGGATCGGGCGTCGCCGGCTCCTGCTCTACGGCGCGGCCGTGTTCGGAACCGCGTCGGTACTCGCCGCCTACGCCACCGGCCCGGTCATGCTGATCCTCGCCCGGGCGGCGATGGGCGCCGCCGGTGCCACCCTGATGCCGTCGACTCTCGGGCTCATCCGGGTCCTGTTCGTCGACCCGGACCAGCGGCGCGTCGCCGTCGCCATCTGGACGGCGAGCTTCTCCGGCGGTGTTGCGCTGGGACCGCTGCTCGGCGGATTCATGCTGGAGCACTTCTGGTGGGGCGCCGTCTTTCTGATCAATGTGCCGGTGATGCTCCTGCTGCTGGTGCTGGGTCTCGCGTTCCTGCCCGAGTTCCGGGATCCGCGTCCCGGCCGCTTCGACCTGACCAGCGCCGGGCTCTCCCTCGCCGCCGTCCTCAGCGCGGTCTACGGCATGAAGCGCATCGCCGAACACGGCTGGACCGCCGTTCCGATGACCGCCTTCGTCGTCGGTGTGGTCCTGGGTGGCCTCCTCGTGGCCCGGCAGCGCCGGGTCGACCAACCGCTGATCGACCCGCGGCTGTTCGCGTCCCGCGCCGTGCGCACGGCGTTGGCCGTCAACGCCCTCGCTCTGTTCGCCCTCGTCGGGTTCAGCTTCTTCGCCACTCAGTACCTGCAGCTCGTGGCGGGCCTGACCCCGCTGGTCGCCGGGCTGTGGACGATGCTGCCGGCGACCGCGATGATTATTTCTGTGCTGGCTGCACCCCGGCTGCTGCGGCTACTGCGGCTGGGCGGTGCGCTCGGCGTGGGGCTGGTCGTCACCGCGCTGGGATTCGGCATCGCCAGTCGGCTCGGCGTCTCCGGGGGTCTGCCGGTGCTGCTCGGCGCCTATGCCGTGCTAATCAGTGGGGTCGGTGTCGTCCTCACGATCTGCACCGACGTCGTGCTCGGCAACGCCCCACCCGAACGGGCGGGTTCGGCCTCCGCCCTGTCCGAGTCGGCCATCGAGTTCGGGGGCGCGCTCGGGGTCGCCGTTCTCGGCAGCATCGCCACCGCCGTCTACCGGAACGAGGTGCCGACGCGGGCACCGTCCGGCCTGCCCACGATCGCGGTCGACGCGGCGCGGGAGACCCTCGGCGGTGCGGTGGAGGTCGCCCACCGGCTTCCCGGCGGCCTCCACCCCGGTGGCCTCGGCGACATGTTGCTGCGGGTCGCACAGGAATGCTACGTCGACGCGATGTCGGTGACCGCCATGATTGCTATGGCGGTCATGGCGGCCACGGTCGTCGCCGTCGTGATGGTGCTGCGCCGGGACGGTGCGCCGTCGACGCCTGGGTCGTCAACGCCTGGGTCGTCAACAGCTGGGTCGTCGACGGCCGGGAACGCGGTCGCCGAGCGGGCCGAGAGCATCGGCACCGAAGGGTCCGACCGCACGGTGGCGGACTCCGCCGCTCCCGGGTCGTAGGCGCCGTTCCCGGGGCCTAGCTGGGTCAGCCGGCCGTCGGCTGGCTCAGTGCTGTCGGCTGGCTCGGTGCTGTCGGCTGGCTCGGTGCTGTCGGTGCTGTCGCGGGCGACTCGAAGCGGGGCCGCAGGGGCATGCCGGCGGCGCCGGCGTCCGGCCGGACCGCGAGGGTCTGGTGGATCTGGGTCCGCCCGCTCTCGAAGCTCAGCGCCGATCCGGCCATATAGAGCCGCCAGACGCGGGCCCGACCCGCCCCGACCATGCCGACCGCGGCCGGCCAGTTCTTCTCCAGCAGGCGTACCCAGGCCCGCAGGGTCAGCGCGTAGTGCTCGCGCAGGGACTCGACGTGGCGCGCCTCGAAGCCGGCCGCCTGCATCAGGGAGACCATGACCCCGATCTCGTGTAGTTCCCCATCCGGGAAGACATAGCGCTGGAGGAAGTCGCGTCCCCTCGGCAACGGGACCGGGCCGAGGCCGGGCCGGGCCCGGCGGGCCCCCGCGGGGTCGCCGGGGAACGAGATGCCGTGGTTGAGCAGGCGCCCCCCCGGGCGCAGCAGCCGGTACAGCTGGTCGAAGTAGGTCGGGAGCATCGCCCGGCCGACGTGCTCCACCATGCCGATGGAACTGATCGCGTCGAAGGGGCCGTCCGGGATTTCCCGGTAGTCCTGCAGGCGGATCTCGATGACGTCGGCGAGGCCCGCCTCGGCGACGAGGCGGCGGGCCTGCGCGGCCTGTTCCACCGAGATGGTCACCCCCACGCCGCGGACCCCGTGATGGCGGGCGGCGTGGATCAGCATGCTGCCCCAGCCGCAGCCGATGTCCAGTAGCCGCTCGCCGGGACGCAGGCCCAGCTTGCGGCAGACCAGCTCGTGCTTGGCGTTCTGGGCGGCGTCCAGGCCGACCTGCGCCGATTCCCACACCCCGCAGGAATAGGTCATCGTCGGGCCGAGGACGAGGCGGTAGAACGCATTGGACACGTCGTAGTGGTGGGATATCGCCGCCGCGTCCCGGTCCCGGGTGTGCTGCCGGCCGCGCAGCCGGGTCTCCTCGGGCG
>NZ_CDWTNB010000158.1:0-9578 GCF_977947065.1 Frankia sp. CgJB1 | reverse complement strand
GATCACATGCCGGAGAAACCGAGGGTGAACAGCGGCCTCCCGGCTGGTTCATGAACCCTCGCGTACACACCGGTCGACACCGCGACGGCGGCACCGACCAACAAGGCAACGCCTAAGGATTCGGAATAAAATAACTTGTTCACTTCGGGGTCCTCGCGAGCCCGTGACCTGCGAAGACGCATATTGGCTTGCATTAATTACTTCATTACGAATTCTAATGCCGTACCCGCATTCGTCTGCCGTTCGGCCCGGTCCGTGCCGGCTGCCATACCGCCCCCCGTCCCCTGAGACATCCTTGCTGCGCGAACTATGTCGGAAAGAACGCGGGCGCGTCCAGAGCCGTCGGGGAGATGACATCGTCAGTGGGATGACGATGCCGTCGGCTTGGATGACGGGCGGGCCGGAGCAGGGCCCGGCGTCAGGGCCGGAGACGGGCCCGCACCGCTCGGCGGAGTTCGTCGGTCGCGTCGACAACGACGCGGCGCAGGAGCGGGTCGAGACGATCGCGGGCCAGCAGGGCGTCCGCCTCCCGCACCGTCCCCACGGACACGGCGAACTGCGGATAGGCGTAGGTGGCGATCTGCCGGGCGGCGTGCGGGGATCGCCGGGCCGCCATCGCCGGCATCTGCTCGAAGTAGCGGGAGACGTACCCGCCGGTGAGATCCGCCTGCTCAGGCGGCCAGAAACCCTCGGCCGTCGCGGCGACGAGCCGGGCGGACATCGTGTCGTCGTCCACGATCGTCCGCCAGGCCCGGGCCTTCGCCTCGAGATCGGCGACGGCGGCGCAGGCCCACGCCGCATGCTCAGCGGCCCGGGCGCTGCGATCATGCCGGCTCTCGGCCGCGATCTCCGCCTCCCCGGCCCGCCCGAGTACGACCAGCCGGTGTAGCAGAGTCCAGCGTAGGTCCGGGTCGATGACCAGTCCGGCCGGCACGCCCGCCCCGGCGAGCCACGCCGCCAGTGTTCCCGCCTGCGCCGGTCCACTGCACCCGATGACCCCGCGGGCGGCGGAGAGCTGATGACCGCCTCCCGGTGCGGCGGCCGCGAGGACCCGCGCGCAGGCGGCGTGGAGCTCCTGCGCGGCCGCCGGTCGCGCCGACGGTGCGAGGTAGCGGTTCAGCACGGTGGCCCGGACGAAACGCAGGGCGTCCTCGAAGACGGCGATCTCGGTCTCCCGGGGCAGCGCACCCACGGCGAGCGTCAGATAGTCGGCGGCGGGCCATTCGGCGTCCCGGGTCGCGTCGGCCGCGGCCGCCCAGATGATCGCCCTGGCAAGCGGATCGGCCGTCCGCGGCAGGACGGTGGGCAAAGCGGCGAGGTCGGCCGGAGTGAAACGGACCTTGGCGTAGGTCAGGTCGCCGTCGTTGACCAGCAGCAGGCATCCCGCCTCGCTCCCGACCAGTGACGCGATCCCGGTGCGCCCGTCCGGCGCCGCCGGATCGATGTCCACCTCCACCCGGCGGAGCAGCACGATCGGCTCGGTCGGGTCGGTCGGCTCTGCCGGGCCGTAGACGCCGATGCCGATGCGGTGCGGACGCAGCGTCGGGTGCGTCGGCGGTGCCGTCTGGATCACCGTGACCTGCGCGAGGCGGCCGTCGGAACCGATCGTGATCTCGGGGCGCAGCGTGTTGACCTGTGCGTGGCGCAGCCACACCTCGGCCCAGCCGGCGAGGTCCCGGCCGCTCGCCGTGGTCAGCGCGGCGAGCAGGTCGGCCAGGGACGCGTTGGCGAAGGCGTGCTGGGCGAAGTACGCCCGCAGCCCGGTCAGGAAGGCGTCGTCGCCCACCCAGGCGACCAGCTGCCGCAGGGCCGACGTTCCCTTGGCGTAGGAGATGCCGTCGGAGTTCAGCAGGGCGAGCGCGGTGTCGGGGACGTCGGCCGGGGCCACCGGGTGCGTCGACGGCCGCTGGTCGGCGGCGTAGCCCCAGCTCTTGCGACCGACAGCGAAGCTGGTCCACGCCCCGGTGAACCGCGTCGCCTCGGCGGTCACCCGATAGCCCATGTACTCGGCGAACGACTCGTTCAGCCACAGGTCGTCCCACCAGCGCATGGTGACCAGATCACCGAACCACATGTGGGCCATCTCGTGGGCGATGACGACGGCACGCAGCTCCCGTTCGGCCTCGGTCACCGCCGAGCGGAACACAAACTCGTCCCGGAAGGTCACGCACCCCGGGTTTTCCATCGCGCCGGCGTTGAACTCGGGCACGAACGCCTGATCGTAGGTCCCGAACGGGTACCGGCTCGCGAACAGCTCGTGGTAGCGGTCCAGGCAGGCCCGGGTGATGCCGAAGATCTCCGCCGCGTCGGCGTCGAGGTACGGCGCGAGCGAGCGGCGGCAGAGCAGCCCGAGCGGGATGCCGTCGTGGAAGTCCTCGACGAGGTGGTACGGCCCCGCGACCACCGTCACGAAGTAGGTCGCCAGGGGGACCGTCTCGGTGAACTCCCACGGCCCCGGCAAGGTCTGCTTCCCGGCGCCGTTCGCCCGCACCGTCCAGTCGGGGGGTGCGGCCACGCTCAGGCGCACCGGCGCCTTGAGATCGGACTGGTCGAAGCAGGCGAACATCCGCTGGGCGTCGTCGAGGAAGGTCTGCGCATACAGGTAGACCTCGCCGTCCTCCGGGTCGGTGAACCGGTGCAGCCCCTCGCCGGTGTTCGAGTACCTCATCGTGGCCGTCACCACGAGCTCGTTCGTCGCGTGCAGCGCCGCGGAGGGGGAGCCGGTTGCCGTCGACGGCGGAGGGGGTCCAGCGGCTGGCCGTTGAGCCACAGCTGCTGGATGGATGCCGGTTTGAGCTCGACGAACGTCGTCAGCGCCGGTTCGCCGCCCGCCGACGAGCCGTCCGTGGCGAGAGAGCCGTCCGTGGGGGAACGGAGGCTGAAGCGCACCCTGGTCGTCGAGCCGAACTCCGTCGACGTGCGCGCCGCGGTCAGGTCGAGCTCGATCTCGTAGCCGTCAACGCGGACCAGGCCGGCACGGGCGAGGGCTTCATCCCGGGTGAGGCTGTGCATACGGCGAACTTATGGGATACCTCGTCGCCCGTCCGGCGCGGACCCGGTCACCCCTCCGATCTTGCCGGGTGGCTCGTCGATGTCAGTGCCCAGGGGCGAGGACAGGGTCGGTGACGCCGTGGGGGCAGGCGAACCGCTCGATGTCCCAACCGGCCCGGTAGGCGCTGTCGTAGAAGCCGAGGACGCCGGCCCGCCGGTCCGGGCTGCGTTCGAGGGCCGCGAGCGGGAGGACTCCGAAGCTGACCACCTCCCGCGAATAGGCCTCCCGGGTGACCGGATCGGTCTCGGCGGACTGGTCGACGGGCCGGTCGGCGAATCGGGTATGGGCGATGTCGAAGGTGTGCCAGAAATGGTGGACCGGGCTGACCTTGCCGCTGAATCCGGCGGCGAATTCCTCCAACAGCAGGTTGACCTGGCTGAGCGTCTGCCAGTAGCGGGCCACCGCCGCCGGGTCATAGGCGGCGTGCTCGGTGTCCTCGTTGAACGGACGTGCCGCGTCCAGCAGATCGAACGGATGCGGATGGTCAAGGCGGATCTTGATGCCGAGTGCCGCCAGCGCGTCGAAGGTGCGGCGGTAGAACGACGCTACCGACTGCGCGACCAGGGGAAACGAGATCGTCTCGCCGTCCAGGCGCTGGACGACCAGCTCATGACCGACGAAGTCGAAGTCGATGGTGAAGATCGGGTTTCCGTCGAGCTGGCCCATCGGACGCGTCGTCAGTCCACGGCCGGTCAGCTGGAACGGCACATTCCACCAGTGGTTGCGCCGTGGGCTCGCGGCCAGCCGGATCTTGCCGACGACCTGCAGGTAACGGTGTACGGTCTGCTTGGTCTCGGCCCAGCAGGACAACGGGAACGGGGCCAGCATCTCGACCATGGCGATCCCTCCGAACCGAACGAAGTGGAGCGGACAGCGCCAGTCTGAACACCGAAGGTGTTCCACGCATCCCGGGGGAGGACGTCACGGTTCAGCACCGGTCGGGCCGGCCACGGCAGTCCGGGACGATGACCCGGCGAATCTCGATCTCCCCGTCGCCGAACGACTTGAGGACCACCGAGTGCCGGAGCGCCTCGGCGACAAGCGGGATCTCACCGAGCACCGAGTCGGGGGGCTTGCCCATCATCAGGTAGTCGACGTCACGCCAGCCGTGGGGGAACCGGCCGCGCACCTGAGGGTCGAGGTCCAGCTTGTAGAACCACACTGGCAGCGGCCGGCGCCCGGCGATCGTGAGGTCGGTCCAGGCGATGTCGTCAGTGATGACGGTGCCCTCGGAGGAAATGTTCGCGAGAAACCATCGGGTCGCCTCGCGGCTCGGGGCACTCGCGTCCCGGGTGAGCGCGGTGCGGATCTTCGGTGTCCAGTCCGGGATCACCGTCGCGGCGGCCACGGACAGGGCCACAAGGACCACGAGGCAGCGCAGGCCGTTGACGATCGTGGCCGCGGTCGGCCCCGACCTCGACTCTGACTTCGACTCCGGCCCCGACTCCGACTCCGACTTCGACCCCGGTCGGGCATGATGCGGCGGACCGCGTCGCGGCTGTGCTCCACTCGGCAGGACGGCGTCGAGCAGTCCTGCCACGCACAACGCGGCGAATGGGAGCATCGCGGTGATGTAGGGGTTGGGCAAGTAGCCGTTGCGGAAAACGAAGGCGAACTGCAGCAGCAGCAGTCCGGCGACGACCCGCAGCCGCCGCAGGGCGAGCAGGGGAACCGCGGCCGCAATACCGGCGAGGACCAGGTAGGGATCGAGATCGAGCCAGGACCGCACGACATGGTAGGTGTCACTACCGGTGTCAAGCACGCTGCCGCTCGGGGCCCGGTCGAACAGCTGCCATCTGATCGCCCATTCCAGCGAGACGTGGCCGGGCCCCTCGAACAGCTCGTTCTTCGCGGCCGCATACAGGATGTAGATACCGCACACGCCGATCAGGCAGCCCATGAAGTTGCGCCGCACGAATCGCCAGTTACGAGGATCACGATTCTGCCGGAGCAGTACGTATAACCCCGGGAGGAAGATCAGGACGGTTTCTTTCGACCAGAACGCGAAGGCCATGAAGATCCCGGCGAACGCCGCCGCCGCGACACTGCGGCGCGGCGACGCCGCGCACACCAGGGCGGCGAGCAGCCACATCACGGCGATGTTGTCGAGGAACGCCATCCGCTGATACCACAGGGCGAGCGGTGAAAGCGAGAAGACGAGCAGGGCCAGGCCGGCGAAGAACCGTCGTAGGCCGAGGAGCCGACCGAACCGGTACAGTAGCACGCAGCTCACCAGATGCACGCCGAACATGAGCTCGTGGGCGGCGGTGACCGCCGTCGGCGCCCGGTTGAAACCATCAGTGATCTTCGTGTAGATGGCAATCAACAGCCATCCGCCGAACGGATGGTCGTACCAGTACGTGTAATGCGCGATCCGGTTTCAGTACTGCATCGAATACGCCTGGGCGGCATACGTGCCCTCGTCGTCGGTGACGCGGCCCGGCCAGCCGTCGAAGTTATAACCGTGCAGCACCGCCACCACCGTCAGGAGCACGGCGAGCAGGAGCAGGCTGCGGCGGCGGGCGCCGGCCCAGCCGACCAGTCGGCCGGCGAGTTCCCCGGCCCGGGCGGCGATCCAGGTCACGGCGGTCTGCGGGCCGAGCAGGCGGGGGTACGGGTTCGCGGCGTCGGGTGCGGTCACGACGCCGCCTCCAGCTCGAAGCGGCCGGAGGCGGTGCTGTGGTGGGCCCCGGAGTGGGAGGTCTTCTCCCACTCGACCCGGCCACGCAGCAACCGGGCCGTGGCGCGCACTGCGGCGGCGGAAAGCGCGAGCTGGTACAGCGGGGCGCAGAGCACGAGCCGCACGCTGTCCCAGCGACGCAGATCGAGCCCGTACGCCTCGGCGAACTCGCGGAACGCCGCCTGTTCGGAGAAGACCGTCATGACGGTCGCACCGAACGGAAGCCAGAAGACGATGACCAGACCGGTCGGCGCCGCCAGGAACAACGTGAGGACCAGCGACACCGGCAGCAGGACGCCGGCGAGTGCCTGGAAGAATGGCATCGTGAGCATCTCCACCGCCATGATGCGCTGGCGTGCTCCCGGAAGCGCCCGCCAGTCCCCCTTGAAGAGGACCTGCATGAATCCCATCATCCAGCGGGTGCGCTGGACGACGAGTTTCGTGAGGCTTTCCGGGGTCTCCTCCCGGATCGTCAGATCGGGGTGGTAGAAGACCGCGGTCGGGATTCCGGCGACCGAGGCCCGCACCCCGAGGTCACAGTCCTCGGTGAGGAAGGAGACGTCCCACCCACCGAGCCTTTCCAGCACCGTTCGCCGAATGAACACCGTATTGCCGCCAAGTGGGATGAAACGCGCGCGCCTGGAAACGCAGCCGCGACATGAACCAGATGTAGTACTCGAGGCAGTTGCGGGCCCGCCACCAGGAGGTGCCCGTGTCCAACCAGTGGAGGAACGCCCGCATCGGCGAGTGGTCCGCGGCGCGCCGCCACGCCGTGGCACGCGCGTTCATGAGCTGCACGCCGCCCTGGAAGATGCCGACGTCGGCGTGGCGCAGGGCCAGCGTGTTCACGTAACGCAGGAGTCCCCCGGCGATCAGGGACTCCGCGTCGACGACGCCAACCAGGTCTCCGGTGCAGTGCCGGCGGGCGTCCTCCAGGGACAGGGGTTTACTACGCCGGCTGCCTTCGGGCGCGACGACCCGCACGTTGGAATGCCGGCCAGCGATCTCCTCGGCGACCCGCCGGGTCTCCTGGTCGACCTCGTCATGGGACACCATCACGACCAGTTCCACCAGGTCGTGGGGGTAGTCGCCGGCAAGGATCTGGGTCAGGGTCCGCCCGAGCACCGGCTCGTCGCGGGCGGGGACGATGAGCGAGAAGCGGTTGCGGGGCGCGAGGTTGCCGGTCAGGTCCACGTGATGCACCCGCTCGGGGCGCTGCCAGCTGTACTGGCCGCGCACGAGAGTCAGGCTGGCGACCAACAGCATCAGCAGCGAGACGATCGTCCATGTGGCGAGCAGCACGACGTGATGATGCTCGGCCGCACGCACCCCCAGCGTCACCGCGAGGGGCACGCTGACCAGCGCCCACACCCAGCGGCGCCGGCGGCTGGCGCCGGGGGTCGACCCGCGGGCCCGCGCCCGGAACCGACGGGACAGGACCAAGCCGCCGGTCACCGCCGCCACCGCTCCCAGCACCACGGCGAACGGCTGGCCCAGGCGCGGACCGCCGTACGAGACCAGCCTGATGTCCGGCGAACCGGCGAACATGTAGACGTACCAGCCGCCCGACTCGCACGCGAGCCGGGCGAGCCACGGGATCCGCCGGCCCCGGCCACCCCGGCCGAACATCCGAGGCAGGACGATCGCGAGTGCTCCGGGCAGGAGGTAGGACGTGCTCCCGTCGAGACCGGCCAGCTCGGACAGCACGAGGGCCGACGTGGTGTACAGGGCGGCCCCCACCCCGCGGCCCCCCACCTCGCGGCCACTGCGATCCACGGCCGAGGTGAGCGTCGGGGCACGCGGGGAGCTCGGTGCGCACGGGCCTGCCGACGCGCACCGCGGGGGAGCGCCCGCGCACGCGGGACTTCGGAATCGGAATCGGATGTCACCTGTACCTGCCTGAAAGGGGTGGGCACGGAGCACCGCGGGCGGGCGACACCGCGGCGGGTCCGGTCCCCGGCCTGGATGGAGGGTCAGTTCGCCGCGACGAGCTTCGGGAGGTCGGCCACGTACTCGGCGACCGTGGTATCGGCGAATTAGCTCCTCGCCATTCCCTTGTAGTTCGTCGTTGGCGTGGAATACGCCAAGGTGCCGCCGGCAAGCAGGATCCGCCCGTCGGGGAGCTGCACATGCCCGGAACAGAACAGCCGGATGAGGACCCCGCCGGCGCCAAGGCGTACGCCGTCACCGGCGGGTGGGCTACGAAACCGCACCGGGCACCCCGTCCTCCGACGGCCTTCCGCGCGACGGCGACGCCGCCCGCTCAGGCACCGCCCGTCGCCGGTACACCAGCCGATCCACCACCAGGTATCGGACGATCACCGCGGCGGCCAGAGACATCAGGGTCGAGATGCCGACGCCGAGATGCCATCGCCCGACCAGCACCGCGAGCAGTGGCAGCCGGATGACCAGATCGAGGTTGTTGATGAGCGCGAACGCCGGATAGCGACGCAGCCGGGAACCCGTCTCCCGGTCCCAGACCAGGAGCTCGCAGCCGAGGAAGTTCCAGCCGATGGCGATCTGGATCGCGACGATCGCCGCGGCCAGGTAGTGCAGGCCGACGTGGTGAAGCACGGCGGTGCCAAGCAGGTTCGGCACCGTCCCGGACGCCCCGACCAGGGCGAAGCGCGCGGGCTTCGGAACCCGCAACGCGAACAGCCGCCGGGCGAAGCGGGCGCCTTCGGTCAGCGAGGCGTTGGAGGTCCCGGCGCGCCGCTCGGCGAAGGCGTACCCGATCTCGCGGACACGCAGCCGTCCGGACGCGACGAGCAGCTCCAGCAGGATCTTGTAGCCGTCCGGTCGCAGGCCGGCCCGGTCCACGACGGCAACCCGCACCAGGAAGAAGCCGCTCATCACGTCCGAGACGCCGCGCAGCCGACGGGGGAAGACCCACCGGCACAACCGGTTGGACCCCGTCGAGACCAGGTGCCGCATGCTTCCAGCGAGCCCCGATGCGCTGCCGCCGGACACGTACCGGCTGCCGATCACCACGTCGGCGGCATGTTCCACGGCGGTGCCGAGCAGCGCCGGGATGGTCTCCGGCGGATGCTGGAGGTTCCCATCGATGATCACCGCATAGGGTGCGGCACAGAGCGCGAAGCCCTCGCTGACCGCGCCCCCAGCCCGCCGACCCGCTGGGCTGGGGTCCGATGGTGCACCCGTACCGGTAACCGCATCGAGGGGCGGACGCGCGCGATGACCTCGGGTGTTCCGTCGTCGGAGTCGTCAACAAAGATCACTTCTCCGAACAGGCCGTGCAGCGCATCGTCGAGGCGCCGCAGCAGCGGTTCGACGTTGTGCGCCTCGTTGCGGGTGGGTATCACGACCGACACCTGTGGCCCGACGTCCACCCGGGGACCGACCGGTTCCGCGGCCGAACCGCCCGTCCGCTCGGGACGCTCCAGCGGGGGGCGGGGATGCGGCAGAACGGGCAGGCGGAGCAGGCCCGTGCGGTCGTCCGGTCCGCCCTCCGGCCCGGTCCGGCTCCCCCGATCGGCCCCACTCCCCTGCTCGATCCGGCTTCCCCGATCGGTCCTACTTTCTTGATCGGTCCTATCCCCCTGACCGGTCGAGGTCATCGGGTCCCCCCGGGGCCACTGACCCGCGAAACGCGGGTCAGTGCCGAGATAATCCCGATCCGTCGAATTCCGGACAATACAGTGCAACATTCACACGGCCACATTCCTGTGGTGATCATAACGAATTTCCCCCAGAGGCAGCAGAATAAGAGAAGTCCCGGATCGAGCCATCTACCGGCACCCCATGCCCGATCCGGGCCCTACGGTCATAAGGCCGGGCGAAAAATTACCGCAGGCCGTCGGCGGACGGGGGCGGGTGACAATGCCG
>NZ_CDWTNB010000157.1:0-9598 GCF_977947065.1 Frankia sp. CgJB1 | reverse complement strand
GGCGGCGCCGGCCGGCCGCGGCGAGGCGCGCGGCGTGGCGTTCCTCGGCCCGTCGGGACAAGAACTCGGCCGCGGCCGGCTCGGACCGGGCGAAGGAGAGCAGCATGCCGAGGGCCGCGAGGGTCGGCAGCAACGCGGAGCCACCGAACGACACCAGCGGAAGGGTGACGCCGGTGATCGGCAGCAGACCCACGACGGCACCCATGTTGACCATCGCCTGGACGAGGATCCAGGCGGTGACCCCTGCGGCGGCGAGCCGGACGAACAGCTCGTCACAACGGTGCGCGATCCGCAGCCCCGCGTATCCCAGCACGCCGAACAGACCCACCACCACCAGGCTGCCGACCAGCCCGAGTTCCTCGCCGATGATCGCGAGAATGAAGTCGGTGTGCACCGCAGGCAGTAACTGCGGCCACTTCTCCCGGGAGGCGCCGAGGCCCTCCCCCCACCAGCCGCCGGTCGACAGGGCATAGATGCCCTGCACAGCCTGGAAACCGTCGCCGTGCGCGTCGGCGAACGGATCGGTGAACGACAGCAGGCGCCGGATGCGGTAGGGCTCGACCACGGCGAGGACCGCCGCCGCGGCGGCCATCGATCCCAGGATCCCGGTGTAGAGGCGCATCGGGGTACCGATCACCCACAGCACGGTCAACGGCACGACGGTCACGCAGATCGCCCCGCCGAGATCCGGTTCGAGCAGCAGCAGCAGGTCGATGAACAGGAACACCGGGACCAGCGGAACGAGCAGGTGTTTGGGGTCGGACAGCAGCCGCCGTTTGCGGACCAGCAGATCCGAGCACCACAGCACAAGGGCGATCTTTGCCAACTCGCTGGGCTGGATCGTAATCGGCCCGACGACGATCCACTGACGGGCGCCACCGCGCACGCTGCCGATACCCGGGATGAGCACCACCATCAGCATCAGCACGGTCCCGAGCAACAACGGGTAGGCAAAGGCGCGGAAGACCCGCACGGGCAGCCGGGAGGCAACGGCGACCACCGGCAGACCGATCGCGACCCAGATCGCCTGCCGGATGAACAGCGTGTAGGAGGAGCCGGAGTCGGCGTAGGAGCGCACGCTCGACGCCGACAGGACCATGACCAGGCCGAGCACCAGTAGCAGACCGGCCGAGGACAGCAGCAGGTAGTAGGACGCCAACGGCCGGTCGAGCAGCGGCAGCCGTGCTTCGGCCCCGTCCGCCGCGCCGGTTCCCCCACCGGCGGAGTCGGGCTCGGCCGCGGAGCCGGTTCGCACGGCTTTGGGCCCTCGCGCCGCCCGCGCCGCCCGCGCGGGCCGCGCCGACGTCCCGGTGGACGGCGGCGACGACGCTCCCGACCCCGCCACGGTTACCCCTCTCGTGCGCGGACCGCCGCCGCGAACAGATCTCCGCGCGCCGCGTAGTCCCGGAACATGTCCATCGAGGCCGCGGCCGGTGCCAGGAGCACCGTGTCACCGGTGGTCGCGAACGCCGCCGCAGCCTTCACCGCATCGTCCATGCCGTCAGCCCGTTCCATGGGGACATCGGGGGCGTGTCGGGCGAGAGCGGCGGCGATCTCATCAGCGCAGCGCCCGATGAGGACCGCGGCGCGCAGCACCCGGCGCGCGTCGCGGACGAGATCGTCGAAGGCGAGGCCCTTGTTGAGGCCGCCCGCGATCCATACCACCGAGGGGTAGCCGGCCAGCGACGCGGCAGCGGCGTGTGGGTTCGTCGCCTTGCTGTCATCCACCCAGCGGACCCCGTCGATGACGGCCACCTCGGCGTTGCGGTGGGCGCCGGGCCGGAAGGCGACAAGCGCCGTGCCGATCACGGCCGGGCCAACGCCCTCGGCGCGGGCGAGCGCGGCGGCGGCCAGCGCATTGGAGATCATGTGCGGGCTGGTCAGCGCGAGGTCGCGGACGGCGACCAGCCGCCCGCCGCCGAAGGCGTCGTCGACGAGATGGCCGTCGACGACGGTCAGGCCGGGCCGCGGCCGGGCCGCCGGGTCGAGACCGAACAGGACCCGCCGCCCCGGAGCGGCGGCGAGCAGGTCCGCGCTGGTGGCGTCGTCGGCATTGCCGATCGCGGTCGTCCCGGGACGACGCCAGATCCTCGCCTTCGCCGCCGCATAGGCCGCCGCGCCCCCGTGCCAGTCGAGATGGTCGGGGGCGACGTTGAGCACGGCCGCGGCGAGGGGGGCCATGGTGTGGGTGTAATGGAGCTGGAAGCTGGACAGTTCCACCGCGAGGGTCTCGTAGGGCGGCTCGGCGGCGACCGCGTCCACGATCGGGGTCCCGATGTTCCCGGCGGTGGTGGATCGCCGGCCACCGGCGGCGAGCATCGCGCCGAGCATCTCGGTGGTTGTCGTCTTGCCGTTCGTTCCCGTGACGGCGAGCCACCGGCTCCCACCCCGCCACCGCCAGGCGAGCTCCACCTCCCCCCAGACCGGGATCCCGGCGCCGGCCGCCCCGATGATCAGCGGGGCCGTCGGCGGGACGCCGGGCGAGGTGACGACCAGCGTGCTGTCCCCGGGATCGGCCGGCAGGCCGCCGAGGTCCACCTCGGCCCCGAGCGCCCGCAGCGTCGCGGCCGCACCCTGGTGACGTGGGGAGTCGTCGGCGTCGACGACCCGGACCCGCGCGCCGCGGGCAAGCAGTGCCCGAGCCGCGGCGAGCCCGGAGACCCCGATCCCGACGACCAGCACGGGCAGACCCGCCCAGGAGGTCGGGGTCGCGAGGTCGCCCGGGCCCTGGCCGTCGCCCGTCATGGCGTCAGCCACCTCCGTGGGAGAGGAACTCCGCGTAGAACAGGCCCAGGCCGAAGGCCACCGCGAGTCCCGAGACGATCCAGAATCGGATGATCACCGTCGTCTCGGGCCATTCGGCAAGCTCGAAATGGTGATGGATCGGCGCCATGTTGAACACGCGTTTCCTCGTCGCCTTGAAGAACGCGACCTGGATCATCACGGACATGGTCTCGATGACGAACAGGCCGCCGAGGACGACGAGAAGCAACTCGGTCCGGCTGACGATCGCGATGCTGGCGAAGGCGCCGCCCAGCGCGAGCGACCCGGTGTCCCCCATGAAGATCTTCGCCGGGCTGGCGTTCCACCACAGGAACCCGAAACAGGCCCCCATCGCCGCCGCCGCGACCAGCGCGACGTCGAGGGGATCACGCACGAGGTAACAGCCCGCCTCGGCCGCGTGCGGCTCGCACAGGTTGCCGAACTGCCAGAAGGAGATGATGACGTACGCGCCGAACACCATCGCCGAGGTGCCGGCCGCGAGGCCGTCGAGGCCGTCGGTGAGGTTCACCGCGTTAGAGGTCGCGGCGATGATGATCCAGGCCAGCAGGGGAAAGGCGATGATGCCGACGGAGAAGCTCGTGTCCCGCACGATCGAGATGTACGTCGAGCCGGGGAGCAGCCCGGCGTCGTTCTTGAACCGGACGGCTAGCAGGCCGAAGACGATCGCGACCGCGGCCTGCCCGGTGAACTTCATCCGGGCGGTGAGCCCGAGGCTGCGCTGCTTACGAATCTTGATGTAGTCGTCCAGGAAACCGACCAGGCCGAGTCCGGTCATCACCATCAGCACGAGCAGACCCGACGCGGTGAACCCGATACCGGTCACCAGGTGGGCCAGGAAGTACCCGGCCAGGGTAGCGACGATGATGACGGTGCCCCCCATCGTGGGGGTGCCCCGCTTGGTCAGATGGCTGGACGGCCCGTCCTCGCGGATCTCCTGGCCGTATCCCTGCCGGCGGAAGAGCCGGATCACCCAGGGTGTGCCCAGCAACGACACGACCAACGCGACCATGGCCGCGATAAGAACGCCTCTCACGCGTGCGTCACCCGCGCGGGTCCGCGTGTGTGGAGCCAGCCGTCCGCCGTCATGTCCCCTCGATCCCGGCGCCGAGGACGCCGAATCTGGTCACCAACGCCTCGGCGACGCGTTCCAGACCGAAGGACCGGCTGGCCTTGACCAGTACCACGTCGTCCGGTCCGGCCTGCGCGGCCACCAGGGCCACCGCCTCGTCGGCGTCGGTCACCTCCACCGACTCCCCATCCCAGGAGCCTTCCAGCGAGGCGCCCAGGTGGATGCGGCGGGCCGCCGGACCCACCGCGATCAGTCGATCGACCCCGAGGCGGACCGCGAACCGGCCGAGCACGTCGTGCTCGGCGGCGGCGGCGTCACCGAGTTCCCCCATCGGACCGAGCACCGCGAACGCCCGGCCCTTCCCCCGCATGCCCACCAACGCCTTCAGCGCCGCCCGCATCGACTCCGGGTTCGCGTTGTAGGCGTCGTTGACGACCACCACCCCGGCCGCAGTGGTGGTCACCTCCATCCGCCACCGGCTGCGCGGGCGGGCGGCGGACAGCGCCGCGGCGACCCGGTCCGGGGACAGCCCCAACCGGATCGCGACGGCCGCCGCGGCCAACGCGTTCGGCACCTGGTGCGCGCCGGCGAGCCCGAGGGTCACCCGGTGCTGCTCGCCGTACGCCAGCAAGTCGAACGAGGCGCGGCCCAGCCGGTCGACATCGACGGCACCGGCCCGCACGTCGGCCCGTCCGCCCTCCCCGAAAGTGATCACTTCGGCCGTCGTCCGAGCCGCCATCGCCGCGACCAGCGGGTCGTCGGCGTTGAGCACGACGGCCTCGCTCGCGGCCTCGGCAAGCTCGCCCTTGGCCGCGGCGATCCCCAGCCGGCCGTCGGCGTACTCGCCCAGGTGGGCACTGCCGACGTTGAGGACCACCCCCACCGCCGGGCGGGCCACCGCGCAGAGGGTGGCGATGTGCCCCGGGCCGCGGGCACCCATCTCCAAGACGACGAACGCCGTGTCCGGCTCGGTGCGCAGCAGCGTCAGCGGCAGTCCGATCTCGTTGTTGAACGAGCCGGGCGCGGCCACCGTCGGGGCGAGCCCGGCCAGCACGTCGGCGAGCAAGTCCTTGGTCGTCGTCTTGCCCGCCGACCCGGTCACGGCGACCACGGTGGCGGCGGCCAGGTCACGGACGTGCGCGGCGAGCGCGGCGAGCGCCGAAGGCGGATCGGGGACAATGACGGCCGGCTCGCCCACCGACCGGGCGGCGAGCACAGCGGGCGCGCCGGCGGCGACGGCGGCGGCGGCGAAGTCGTGCCCGTCGACCCGGCTGCCGGCCAGGGCGACGAACAAGGCGGCGTCGCGGACCTCGCGGGAGTCGATGACGACCGAACGCACCGTGACGCCCGGGTCGGGCACCGCGTCGAGCCGGCCGCCGGTCGCCGATGCGACCTCGGCCAGGGTCAGCGGGATCATCTCCTCTCCACCGAGGAGAGCGCGGCGCGCAGGGCGACCCGATCGTCGAAGGGGGTCACCACCCCCGCCTGTTCCTGGCCCGGCTCATGACCCTTGCCGGCGACAACGACGGCGTCCTGAGGCCCGGCCTCGGCCACGGCGGCCGCGATGGCCGCGGCGCGGTCCGGTTCGACCAGGACCGTAGCCGTAGCCGAGTCCGTGGCCAACAGCGCCGTGACCCCGGCGAGAATCTGGGCGAGGATCTCCGCCGGATCCTCCGAGCGCGGATTGTCGTTCGTGAAGATCGCGATGTCGGCGAGTGTCGCCGCGGCAGCCCCCATCAACGGGCGCTTGCCGCGGTCGCGGTCGCCACCGCAGCCGAGCACGACGATGACCCTGCCCTTCACCAGCGGGCGAACCGTCTCTAGCAGCGTTGTGACCGCGCCCGGGGTGTGCGCGAAGTCGACCAGGGCCAGGAACGGCTGGCCGGCGTCGACCCGCTCCATCCGGCCGGGCACCTCGGGCAGGGAGCCGATCCCCGCCGCCGCCGTGGCCGGGGGGACCCCGACGGCGACGAGCAGCGCCAACGCGCCGAGCGCGTTGGCGACGTTGAAGGCACCGGGCAGCGGCACCGACAGATCCACCCGCAGCCCGTCCGGGCCCTCGGCGCGCAGCAGCGTGCCGGTCGGCCCGTAGGAGACGTCCCGGGCCGTCCAGTCGGCCGGCCCCTCGACGGCGAACGTGATCGCGCCGGGATGCCGTTCGGCGAGCCGGCGGCCCCACCGGTCCGCCACGCCAATCACCGCGACGGCGGTCCGGGCCGGGTCGAACAGGGACGCCTTCGCCACGAAGTAGTCCTCCATGGAGGAGTGGAAGTCTAGATGGTCCTGGCTGAGGTTGGTGAACACGGCCCCGGCGAAGTGCAGGGCGTCGGCCCGGTGCAGGGCCAGCGCGTGGCTGGACACCTCCATCGTGGCGGCCCCCACGCCACGCTCGACCATCGTGGCGAGCAGGGCCTGCAGGTCGCTCGCCTCCGGGGTGGTGCGGGCGGAGGCCAGCCGTTCGTCGGCGATCCGGGTCTCGATCGTGCCGATCAGGCCCGTGGTGTGGCCGGCGGCGCGCAGCCCGGCGTCGAGCAGGAAGGCCGTGGTCGTCTTCCCGTTGGTGCCGGTGACGCCGAGCAGGCGCAGCGCCGCGGAGGGATCACCGTAGATCCTCGCCGCCACCGGGGCGAGGTCGCGCCGTGGATCGTCGCTAACAAGCACCGGGACTCCCCCGGGGGGGCCGGCCGGCACGGCCGCGATCCGGCGGGCGCCCTCGGCGTCGGTGAGCACGGCGACGGCGCCGCCGGCCACCGCGGCGGCCGCGAAAGCCGCACCGTGCGCGTGGGCACCGGGCAGTGCCGCGTGGAGGTCGCCCGGCCGGACCGCACGCGAGTCGTGGGTGACGCCGTGCACGATCACGTCCGTGTCCGTGTCCGCACGCGTGCCCGACGGCGAATGTCCCGCATCCGCGAACGCCGCCGGCTCCGGGACGGGCGCCGCGGCCGCGAGCACCGCGCGCAGATCGGCGAGGCTACACGCGGGCGGGGCAGCCGGTCGAGGTGCCGGAGAGGTCACGGTCACGACCTTAGTGGGGGCGGGCACGGCCATCCCCACGGGCGCCCGAGCACGGCGGTGGTCCAGCCGGCCTTCCCCGCCCGCCACGTCCCGGCGCGGATCGCGATCATCTGTCCAGGTCGAGCAGGAGCGGTGCGGGCCTGGTGATCGGCTGTGGCACGCCGAGGGTGGTCAACGCGAAGGACATGACACGTTGGAACACGGGCGCGGCGACCTGACCGCCGAAGTAACCCTTCTTCGAGTTGTCCAGGACGATCTCCACCACCACCCGCGGATCATCCGCCGGGGCGAACCCGATGAACGAGGGAACGTAGCCCTGGTAACCGCCGTGCACCGGGTCGGGCCGTTTGGCGGTGCCCGTCTTGCCGG
This sequence comes from Frankia sp. CgJB1, assembly GCF_977947065.1. Lineage (NCBI taxonomy): Bacteria > Bacillati > Actinomycetota > Actinomycetes > Frankiales > Frankiaceae > Frankia > Frankia sp. CgJB1. The sequence continues at coordinate 2,361 of NZ_CDWTNB010000157.1, read as the reverse complement.
CCACCCGGTAACCGGGAACCTCGGCGAGCGGCGCCGTGCCCTCGTTCGTCGCCACCGCCTCGAGTATCCGGGTGAGCGTGGCCGCGGTCTGCGCGCTGACGACGCGCTGACCAGGCGGATGGGGAATCACCTTGACGACGCCGTCCGGACCGGTGATGGCGTCGACGAGCCGCGGGGTCACGCGAACACCGCCGTTCGCGATGGTCGCGTACACCGAGGCCATCTGGAGCGCCGTCGCCGACATGCCCTGCCCGTAGGAAATGGTGGCGGCCTGGCTGCCCGACCAGTCCCGGGCGGCCGGCAGCAGGCCGGTGCCCTCGCCGGGGAAGTTCAGGCCCGTACGGGCACCGAGCCCGAACGAGCGCAGCGTCTGCTCCAGCCCGATCCGCCCGACCCGCTCGGAGATCTCCACGGTGCCGATGTTGCTGGAGCGGGCCAGGACGCCAGCGGCGGTGAGATGTTCGACGCCGTGCGGCTCGGAGTCCTCGATGCGTACCCCGCCCCGGGTGATGGACGGCGGGATGGTCATCGGGGTCTCGGAAGTGATCAGACCGCGGTCCAGCGCCGCGGCCATCGTGATCACTTTGTTGACGCTGCCGGGCTCGTAGGCGTCCCGCGTGGACCGATTGCCCAGCGCCGGGGTGTCCCGGGCGGTGATGTTGTTCGGGTCGAACTGCGGCGAGTCGGCCATCGCGAGGATGTCCCCGGTGCGGGGCTCCATCACGACGACCATGCCGCCGTCGGCCTCGGAGGTATGGACCGCGTCGGCGATCGCGTTCTGAGCGTTCCACTGGATGTCCCGCTCGAGGGTCAGGCGCAGCGAGGAACCCGGGATCGGGTCCTTCTCGCGGCTCTGGCCCGAGGGGATCTCGATGCCCGCCGGGTTCGCCTCCAGCCAGCGAAGGCCGTCGGTACCGCGCAGCACCTTGTCATACGCCAGCTCCAGCCCGCCGCCGCCCTCGAGGATGTCACCATCGCCGTGCCGCATGAACCCGATGACGTTCGCGGCCAGTTCGCGGGACGGGTAGGTGCGTCCGCGTTCCTCGGTGATGCCGATACCGCGCAGCCCCAGGGCGCTGACCTTCTCCGCCACGTCCGGAGTGAGCCCGCGGGCAAGGTAAACGAACTTGATGTGGTCGGCCGGGTCGGTGGTGAGCCGTCTGCGCAACGCCTCGGTGCTGTCGTCGAGGACCGGCGCAAGCTTCGCGGCCGTCCCCGCGATGTCCCTGACGTTCATCGGGTTCGCGTAGACGGCCCGCAGCTCGACGTGCTGCGCGAGCGTGTGGCCCGCCCGGTCGGTGATGGCGCCGCGCGCCGCGGGCAGCACGATGGTCCGCAGCCGCTGGGCCTCGGCCTGGGCCGCGTAGGTGGAGGCGGAGAAACCCTGCAGCTGGGTCAGGCGCAGCCCGAGGACGCCGAGGACCGCGCACATGAGCACGATGGACACCCGCAGCCGCCGGCGCGGGCTGCCCAGCCGGTAGGCGCGACGGACCCGGGGGTGCCGCGGCCGGCTGACCCGACCAGGACGCCGGGGCGCCGAGCCCGGCCGGCCCGCATACCGGCCGTCGTGGTCCTCGTCGCCGTACTCGTCCGCACCGGGCCCGTCGCCGGCCCCCCGACCCGGATCGTCGACATCCCGCCGCAACCGACCACCATACACGGAAGGTGGCGGTGGAGGAACAAGGCGTAGCCGTCCGCGACCGCGCCGGGGGGAGCCCGGGGGCGTCGAGCTCACTGCCCGGCTCCGGCCTTTCCCGCCGCCCCGATCGCGGCACCACCGGCCGCCGGACCACTGGGCGCGGCATCGTCCGTCCCGGTGGCGGGAAGGCGGGCGTGGGCGGTTCCGCCGGCACCGGTGGTGCCACCCGCCGTCGCGCCGGCCGCTGGCTGACCGTTCTTCCCGGGACCGCCGTTCTTCCCGGGACCGCCGGCCGGACTCGGGCCGGGCGATGCGGGCACGACGATGAGGACGGATCCGCTGCCCGGTTCCCGGGTCAGGGTCCGGGAACCAACGGGCAGCGGAGCGCCCGGCGGAAGGTATGCCGGTACCCCGCCGGGGATCATGCCGTAGCGGGAGGCCTGCGCGGCCAGCGACGCCGGATCGGAGAGCTGGTCGGCACGCACCGACAGCGACTGTTCCTCGTCCGCCAGCGCGGACGCCCGATTGCGCAGAGTGTTGGCCTGGAACGAGTTCTCCATCAACGCCAGGTTCAGCAGCAGCAGGCAGAGCAGACCAGCGGCCAGCAGGAGCAGCAGCAGCACGACGAAGGGACCCTTGCGGCCCCCGCCCGGCGCCGGCCGGACCACCGCGAGCCGCGCCCGGCTCGGCGCCCGGCGCGGCTGCGGGTCGATGGCCGGAGC
>NZ_CDWTNB010000156.1:0-9642 GCF_977947065.1 Frankia sp. CgJB1 | reverse complement strand
CGGCGGCGGGGCGCGGACCGCCGGCGGCGCGGACGGCGTCTCGTCGGGCCTGCCGTCGCCGGCCCGTCCGATCGCCCGGCGCGGGGTGCCCAGCCTCGCGGCCGTGGCGGACGACGGGGTGGGTGGTCGGGCGCCGGCGAGGCTGGCGCGATGTTGTCTTCCGCTGCCCGGAGACGTGGTCGTCGGCTTCGCGACGCACGGCAGCACCGTGTCTCTGCACCGCCGGGAGTGCATGAACGCCACCGAGGCGGGGTCGGACCGCGAGCGCGTCGCGGTGGTGACCTGGTCGGCACCGCCGGCGCAGATCTTTTCTGCGGCGATCGCCGTCGAGGCGTTCGACCGCTACGGGCTGCTCGCGGACATCACCGAGGTGCTCTCGGAGATCTCGGCGTCCGTCCGCGCGGCCTCGACGACCACATCCGATGATCGGGTCGCGCATGCGCGTTTCACGATCGAGGTCACCGGGCCGGAGCAATTGGACAAGGTGCTCGGCGCCGTGCGCGGCGTCGGCGGTGTCTACGACTGCTACCGCGTGTGCCAGACCCAGCGGCCGTCGGCTCACGGCGCGCTTGCCGGGGACGGGTGAAGCCAGCGTAGGCGGCGGTGGCACGGACCCGGGCGTGGCAGCGACCCGGGCGGGGGACCGCGGCAGCGGTAGGACCAACCGGTGGGTGGGACCAGGACGGTTACGGGGCCAGGCCGGTCTTCTCCGATCGGCGCGGGGTGTTGTCTCTTGCGCCCAGCGTGGCCTTTCCGCGCCGGAATGTATCCTCCGGATCAACCGGCGGTAAACGGCTTGCGACTGAACCGCCCATTCCGGGTGGATCCGGGTGGAATGTCACGCGGAGAATACGGACGATCCTACCGGACACCGTAAATTCAACGGCTACCGCCACTGATCGATGTAGGGTATCTTGCGTATCCATCGTTTTAGAGATGGGAGTGCGCGTGGGTTACCTTCAGGTCATCGTGAGTATCGACTCCCGGGAAAGCGCTGACCGTATCGGCAGGCTCCTGGTGGAGGCGCGTCTGGTCGCCTGTTTCCAGGTGATCGGGCCGATGAGCAGCACCTACCGCTGGAAGGGCCAGATCGAGCAGGCCGAGGAATGGCTCTGTCTGGCGAAAACGACCACCGAACGATTCGACGAGCTACATGAGCGGCTCGTGGTCCTCCACCCCTACGAAAATCCCGAGATCATTGCGATGTCGATCGTCGCCGGCCATGCCGACTATCTGGGCTGGATCAGCGCCGAGACGGCACCCACCGTCAGGTGAGTGCCCGCAGCTGCTCGTCGAACTCGCGCACGGCCTGGGTGTGCTGCCAGGGCCGCAGGTGCTCCCGGGAGCGGCGGATACGGGCCAGGCCCAGCGAGAAGTCCGTCTGGGCCACGATCGCGAGGGACTCGGCCGCGAAGTGGCAGGCCGCCTCGATCTCCCGCCGCTGGATGTATACCTCCGCGATGTCGCTCATCAGTAACGACCGCTTCTTCGTCGCACCGGGAGCGGCCGCCCGCAGTGCCTCGGTGGCCGCGGCGTAGGCCGCGGCGGGTCGCCGTAGCCGCGTGTAGGTGGTGATCTTCAGGCCATCGAGCCGGCCCCGGTCGAAGAACTGCGTCCAGACCCGGTCCCCGTTGCTCTCACCCCGGTCGAAGGCATCCTGGGCACGGTCGAGGGCGGCCAGCGCCGCCCGGCCCTCGCCGCGGGCGGCCTGCTCCTCAGCCTCCCGGGCAGCCAGCCAGGCCCTGGTCATCACCGTGCTGCCCGTGGCGGCCCGTCGCTGGGCCTCACCGAGCAGCGCGCAGGCCTGGTCGTGGCGGCCACGGCTGGCGGTCTGGTAGCTCTCGTAACCGAGCACGCAGGCCCACAGGGCGTTGTCGTCGGCCTCGCGGGCGGCCTCGATGGCCACCCGGTAGTAGGCGACGGCCGCGGGCAGGTCGTTCATGTCGAACGAGAGCCATCCGGCGAGCGCCGCCGTCTCCCCGGCGGTGGAGGTCAGCTCACGGCGCACCGGGGACCGGCTCATGGTCTCCAGCAGCTGACTGAGCCTGCTCAGATGCCCGGTGACCCGCTGTATCAGGATCCGGGCGGGAACGCGCTCCTCCAGGCCGTACAGCCCCGCGGTGAGCTGGCCCAGCTCGTCGGCGAGCTCCGGGGTCACCGTGCTACGGCGGCGCAGCGCCGCCGAGAGGCGCTCCCAGGGCGGGGTGTCCGTGACGCCGTTCATGGGCACGACGGCGACGCTGCCCGCCGCGGCGAAGAGCCGGAGAAAGTCCCGACGTTCCACGGGAATACCGTTCGTGTCGATCATGTCGGCGCCGGGGTGAAGCACGAGTGTGCCCGCGGCGCCCGTCTCGCAGGCCGCCTGTTCAAGGTTCATCGACGCGGCGACGGCCGTACCCTGACTGGTTCCGCCCAGCGGTGCTCCGGTGGCGGCGGGAAGCGCTTCGTCGTCCACGAAACCGAGCTCCGCCGACGACCGGCCGAATAGCGCCCGCAACAACCGCTGATAACGCAGGCTCGGTTTCTTGTCGCCCTTCTCCCACTTGCAGATCATGTTGCCGGTCACCCCGGCCTCGCGACCCTCGTGGATGACGGAGAACCGACGGATCTCGGTGGCGAGCCGTTCCTGCGACCAGCTCCGTTCCTCCCGGCTCAGCCGCAGCCGGGTGTTGGGTGTGCGGGTGGCGGGCATCCTGCCGCCACCGGATACCTCAGGTGCTGGCGCGGAGGCCACCGGTGCGCGGGGAACTACCGAAGGACCGGTCGTGAGCTGCATCGGAGCCTCCGAAGTCAATCGGTTGACTCCAGGAGCTTAACCCTCTGTGAGATAAGACGGTCATGCTCGGCTGTGGTCCCTTCGGGACCATCTACGGCAAAAGTGTGGTCATCCCGACGCGCCTGCGACCGCCAGCGTCTTCGCCGAGTGTCGCCTTCTAGAGTGTGATGGCGTGAGAGCCGGCCCCCTCGACCGAAGCCCTCGTCCACGACGTCCCGTTCCCCCAGCCCGACCGCTGCGCGCGTGGCAGCGTGCGGCCCTGGAGACCTACCGGTCACGGTCGTCGTCGGGCGCCCGGGACTTCATGGCGGTCGCCACCCCGGGGGCCGGGAAGACGACCTTCGCCCTGCAGGTGACCGCCGACCTTCTCACTGACGGCGAGATCAGTCGGATCACCGTCGTCGCGCCCACCGAGCACCTCAAACGCCAGTGGGCCGTGGCCGCGGCGGAGGTTGGTATCGACCTCGATCCGGACTTCCGCAACTCGGCCGGGGTGACATCCTCCGACTACACCGGTGTCGCCGTGACCTACGCCCAGGTGGCGGCGCATCCGGCCCTGCACCGCGCCCGGACCGCCGCGCGCCGCACTCTGATCGTCCTGGACGAGATCCATCACGCCGGCGACGCGCTGTCATGGGGTGAGGCGATCCGGGAGGCATTCACCCCGGCCGCGCGGCGCCTCGCGCTGACTGGTACTCCGTTCCGCTCCGACGTCAACCCGATCCCTTTCGTCACCTACCTGCCGGGCCCCGACGGGGTGATGCGCAGCATCGCGGACTCCTCCTACGGCTATGCCGAGGCGCTGCGCGACGGGGTCGTCCGCCCGGTGCTCTTCCTTGCCTACTCGGGTGAGATGACCTGGCGGACCAGTGCCGGCGCGGAACTGAGCGCCCGGCTCGGGGAGCCGCTCACCAACGAGCAGACCGCCGCCGCGTGGCGCACCGCGCTCGATCCGGGCGGGGACTGGATGCCGGCGGTGCTTGCCTCCGCCGACACCCGGCTGTCCCAGGTGCGGGCCGGCGGCATGCCCGACGCGGGCGGACTGGTCATCGCCACGGATCACGCGGCCGCGCGTGCCTACGCCGCGCTGCTCACCCGGATCACCGGCACCTCGCCCGTGCTGATCCTCTCCGACGACCCGACCGCGTCGACCAAGATCGCCGACTTTCGCCGGTCGGCCGACCGGTGGATGGTGGCGGTACGGATGGTCAGTGAGGGCGTGGACGTGCCCCGCCTCGCGGTCGGGGTCTATGCGACCTCGGCGTCGACCCCGCTGTTCTTTGCCCAGGCCGTCGGGCGGTTCGTTCGGGGCCGCGGTCACGGGGAGACGGCGTCGGTCTTCCTCCCGAGCGTGCCGTCCCTGCTGGCGCTAGCCGGCGAGATGGAGGTCCAGCGGGACCACGCTCTGGAGAAGTCCCCGCGCGATCCGGACGCCTTTGACGACGACGCGCTGCGGGACGCCAACCGGCACAAAGACACCCCCGACAAGCCGGACACCTTGTTCACGGCGTTGGGATCCTCGGCCCATCTCGACCGAGTGATCTTCGATGGCGGCGAGTTCGGCACCCCGGCGGCCCCCGGGTCCATCGAGGAGGAGGACTTCCTGGGCCTGCCGGGCCTGCTGGAGCCCGATCAGGTCGCGGTCCTGCTGCGCCAGCGGGAGGCTGCCCAGCAGGCCGCCACGCGCCGTGCCGCCGCCCGTGCCGACGATTCGGTCCCGGCCGTCCCGCCGGCCCGCGAGGGCGTGCAGCCGGCGGCCGAGGCGGCTACCCGGCCCGTGCACGAGGTGATCGGCAAGCTGCGCAAGGAGCTGAACCGGCTTGTCGGCGCACACTTCCACCGCACGGGCAAGCCCCATGGGATGATCCACGCCGAGCTGCGCCGGACCTGTGGCGGCCCGCCGAGCGGCCAGGCCACCGCTGCGCAGCTCCAGGCCCGCATCGACACCATCCGCCGCTGGGCGGGTTGACCGGCGGGTCAGCCGCCCTGGGCGATCGTGATCGAAAGAATCTTCGGCTTGCTCGCCGGGGCACCGTCGGAGCCGCCGCCCTCGACGCCGGGCCTGGTGAGCTTGTCGAGCACGTCGAGTCCCTTGGTGATCTTCCCGAAGACGGTGTAATTGCCGGCGAGCGCCGCCGCGCCCTGCGGGGTCGGGTTCTGGTAGTTGATGAAGAACTGACTGCCGTTGCTGTCCGGCAGTTGGCTGTGCGCCATCGCCAGCACGCCTCGGTCGTAGGTCACGCCCTGGGTGTTCTCGTTGGCGTACCCGTACCCCGGGCTGCCGTTGCCGGTGCCGGTGGGGTCGCCGCACTGCAGGACCGAGATGCCCGCGTCGGCGCCTCCGGTCTGGCGGTGGCACGCGGTGCCGTCGAAGTACCTGGCGCCGGCGAGCGTGCGCAGGGCGTGCACCGTGCATGGTGCCTTCTGAGCGTCCAAGGCGGCCGTGATGGTGCCGGCGCTGGTGGTGATCACCATTGTCGCCGGGGACGTGTCGACGGTGGCCGCGGCCGCCGGCAGGGTGGCGCCGCGGGCCGGGGTCTCCCCGTTGGAGGTGTAGGTGCACTGCCCGACCCTGCTGGTCTGCCGGGGGGCGGCCGATTGTGTTGGCTCGGTCGCGGTGGGTGTGGTCGCGGTGGGTGTGGTCGTGACACCGGCGGCGGCCACGTCGGGGTGGTCGTCCTTGCCGGTGAGCAGGATCGCGGCGATCGTCGACGCCGCGACGACGATCGCGATGAATCCGGAGACGACCGCGAGCCGCTGCTGACGGCGGCGATGGGCGAGCCGGCGCCGCTCCGTCTGTCGGGCCGCCCGGGCCTCGGCGAGCTCGCGTTGACGTCGCTCTCTCGAACTGGCCACCGTCGCCGGCCTCCCTCGCTTCTGATGTGGTCTGCTGCTTCTGGCGTGGTCTGTGCACCGTAACCGGTGAGCGGCGGATCGCCCCGCATGGTGCCTGCCGGGGCGGGTGCCTACCGGGCCGGGAGCGGACCGGTGAGCGGGCCGGACGGCTGGTAGCGTTACCGCAAAGCACAATGCGGTACCGATCAGAGGCTGACGCGATTCCATGCTCGATAAGCGCTTTATCCGGGAGAATCCGCAGGCCGTGAAAGACGCGGTCGCGGCTAAAGGCATTGATCTGGATGTCGATGAACTGCTACAGCTCGACCGGGACAATCGCAAACTGCAGTTCGAGGTGGACGAGGCGCAGGCTCGGCGCAAGAGCTTCGCGAAGCAGTTCGCCGGGGCCGACGCGGCCCGGCGGGCCGAGCTGCGGGCCGAGCACGAGGCGTTCGACCGCCAGCTGAAGGACCTGCGCGAGCAGCTGGCCCGGACCGGGGCCCGGCTGTCCGAGCTGATGCTGCTGGTGCCGGGCATCCCGTGGCCGGGTGCGCCGGTGGGAGCTGATGAGTCGGCCAACGTGGTGTTGCGGACCGTCGGCGAGCCGCCGGAGTTCGACTTCACCCCGCTCGACCACACGGCACTGGCCGAGAAACGAGGGTGGGCGGAGTTCGCCCGGGCCCGGCGGGTCGCGGGGGAGCGGGCGTACGCCCTCGTCGGTGACATGGTCATGCTGGAGCGCGCGGTGCATTCCTATGCGCTCGACCTGCTGCGCGGGCTGGGCTTCATCCCTGTGTCGGTGCCCGCCCTGGTCCGGGAGGAGCCGCTCGTTGGCACCGGGATGCTACCCAAGGCCCGCGAGGAGATCTACGCGATCCCCGCTGACGGGCTTTACCTGGCGGGGACTGCCGAGGTGGCCCTTGTCGGCCTGCATGCCGGGGAGATTCTCGATGTGGGCCGCCTGCCGATCCGCTACGCCGGCATCTCGCCGTGCTTTCGCCGGGAGATCGGCAGCGCCAGCCGGGACGTCCGCGGTCTGCTGCGCGTCCACCAGTTCGAGAAGGTCGAACAGTTCGTGCTGTGCGCCGCCGACGAGGCCGAGTCGGCCCGCTGGCATGCCGAGTTGCTGGCCACCGCCGAGCGGATCCTGTCCGACCTCGGGCTGTGTTACGAGGTCGTCGAATGCGCCACCGGGGACATGGGCGTCGGCAAGTTCCGGATGAACGACATCAACACCTGGTTCCCCTCGCTCGGCCGATTCCGCGAGACGCACAGCTGCTCGACGCTGCACGACTGGCAGGCGCGCCGGGCGAACCTGCGCTATCGCGACACCGACGGCACCGTGCGTTTCGCGCACACGCTCAACAACACCGCCGTGGCGACCCCACGGCTGCTGGCGGCGTTGCTGGAGACCTTCCAGACCGCCGACGGCGAGGTGCGCGTTCCCGAGGCGCTGCGGCCCTACCTGGGGGGCCGTGAGCTGATCTGAGGCATCCCGGTGGCCGTGGCCGCGACGCGCCCGGGCGGCCCGGACCAGGGCGGGCCCGGCGACCGCCAGCCGGCGCGGGAGCCCGACTGACACGCGGCGTTCGAGCACCCGGTAGTCGGCGCGCTCGACCTCGTCGAGGATGCCCCGGTAGAGGACGAATGCCGTCCGCAGGCAGTCGCGTGAGGTTGGGTGCAGCAGGCGGATGCCGGGCTCGGCGGCGCGGAACAGCTCCCGCGCCCGGCTGATCTCGAAGGCCAGCAGCCGGCGGACCGGCCCGTCGACGACGCCGGCGGCCAGCTGCTCCCGGGTGACCCCGAACAGGTCCAGCGAGGTCCGGGGCAGATAGACGCGGCCGCGCCGCAGATCCTCGCCGACGTCGCGGATGAAGTTGGCGAGCTGGAAGGCCATCCCCAGGTCGCGGGCATAGGGCAGGGCGCTGTCGTCCACCGGCTCGAGGATCGGCACCATCTGCAGGCCGATCACCGCGGCCGATCCGTGCATGTAGACGGTCAGCTCGTCCCAGGTCGCGTACTCCGTCACGGTGAGGTCCATCGCCATCGAGGCCAGGAACGCCGCGAAATGGTCCGGATCGAGCTTGAAGCGGTGAATGGTGTCGACCACCGCAGGCAGCACCGAGACCTCCGCGCGGTGCCGGTCCCTCCCGGCGCCGACGATCTCGGCGTCGGCGTCGACGGCGGGTGTCCCCGCCCGCAGTGCCGCGAGGAACCGGCCGCCCCACTCGTGCAGCCAGCGCGCCCGCTCGGCCTCGGTCAGCGTGGAGTCGAGATCGTCGACGATCTCGTCCGCGTAGCGGGCGAAGCCGTACAGCGCGTGGACGTGGGGCCGCTTCCACCCTGGCAGCAGCAGGGTGGCCAGGTAGTACGTGCGGCCGTGGGCGGCATTGAGCGCCCGGGCCCGCGCGTAGGAGGAACGTAGTCGAGGATCGATGATTCCGGCCGCGTCGAGCTGACCCACGTTAGTCAGCGTAGCCACCCAGCGAGGCGAATATCGACGGCTCCCGTCCGATCGGGGCCGACCTGCCCCGGGACGTCCGGTCGACCCCCCTCGTCGGCGTCGATCCCTTCACGGAAGCCGGGACGCGAACGCCAGGGACGTCGCCGCCGCGGCGAATCCCAGCCCCAGGGACAGCCCGAGGAACCAGGTGGTGACCTCCCGGTATTCGGTCCGGTACCCGATCGAGCTACCGAGCCCCCGGTAGACCGAACGCAGTTCGTCGCCGGAGGTGGCCCGATGGTACGAGCCGCCGGTCTGCTCCGCGATGTCACGGAGCGCCTGCTCGTTGACCGGCACCGGCACCTCCTGACCGCCGACGTCGAGCGTTCCGTCGGCGGTGCCGTAGGCGATGGTGTCCACCGGGATACGGGCTTGCCGTGCCGTCTCGATCGCCTGGTTGTTCGGCCGCCCACGGGTGGTCTCCCCGTCGGAGAGCAGCACGATGGCGGCCGGAGGCGCGCTCTGCCCCGCGTCGGAGAACCGTTTGCCGGCGGTGGTGATCGCCTGGAGCGAGGCGAAGATCCCTTCGCCGACGGCGGTCGCGGGACCGAGCTGCAGGCCGCTGATGCCGGCGCGGACCGACTCGCGATCGGCGGACGCGGGCACCAGGACCGTCGCGCTGCCGGCGAACGAGACCAGCCCGAGGTTGATACGGGGAGGGAGCTGGTCGACGAATGCCGAGGCGCCCTGCTTGGCGGCCGCCAGCCGGGTCGGGGCGATGTCCGTCGCCGCCATCGAGTTGGAGACGTCGATCGCCAGGATGATCGTCGCGCGTTCCCGGGGAACCCGCTCGGCCCGCGCCGGTCGCGACAGGGAGAACACCAACCCGGTGAGGGTGAGCAGCAGCAGCGCCGCCGGGACGTGACGGCGCCACCACTGCGGTCGGCGGGGAAGCACCGAGGACAGCAGCGACGCCGACGACAGCCGGGCGGCATACACTTGCCGCCGCGCCGAGACCAGGACATAGGCGATCAGCAATGCGCCGACCCCCAGGTACAGCCACAGCCAGTGCCCGGCCAGGAAGCTCATCAGGTGCCTGCCCGACTGGTGGCGGGCGCCGCCGTGCCACTCTGGTTGGCCCGACCCACGGGCGGGCGGCGGCCGGCGCCCCGGCCGCGCCGGTTCTCCGAGGCGAACCGGACGATGTCGACCAGCCAGTCCGAGTCGGTGCGCAGGACCAGATGGTCGGCGCCGACCCGGCGCAACGCCAGCGAGACCGCGCTGCGGTGGGCGACGGCGGCCGCGGCGTAACGTTCCCGCAACCGCCGCGACGACGTCGGGACCTCGACGAACGCCCCCGTCTCGGCGTCGACGACGGGCAGCAGCCCGACCGGCGGCAGGGTCAGCTCGAGCGGGTCGACGATCTCGATGGCGAGCACCTGATGCCGCGCCGCGAGCACCCGCAGCGGCCGTTCCCAGCGCAGGTCGGTGGACAGGAAGTCGGAGACGACGACTGCGAGCCCGCGGCGCCGCGGCGGGTGCAGCAGGTCCTCCACCGCCGCGGCGAGGTTGGTGGCCGCCGCCGGGT
>NZ_CDWTNB010000155.1:0-9656 GCF_977947065.1 Frankia sp. CgJB1 | reverse complement strand
AGAACGAGGCGATGAGGCGACTCATGGCGGGTCTCTGGCCGTTGGCAGTCTCCGGTTAGGGAAGGTGAACCGGAAGGTGGTTCCGTCCTTCACCGCGCCGTCCAGCCAGATCCGGCCGCCGTGGAACTCGACGATCTTGCGACACAACGCCAGCCCGATGCCCGTGCCCTCGTAGACATCCCGGCCGTGCAGCCGCTGAAAGATCACGAAAATCTTCTCAGCGTACTCCGGATCGATTCCGATCCCGTTGTCGGCGCAGTACAGCTCCCACTCGTCCGCCCGGTCGACGACACCGACATGCACGGCGGGAACCGTCTCGGCCCGGAACTTCAGCGCGTTCCCGATCAGGTTCGCGAACAGCTGGGTGAGCAGGACGGGGTCCCCGCGCACGACCGGCAGATCATCCGCGGTGACCTCGACCTGGGCGCTCTCGATCGCGATGGACAGCGCCCCCGTCGCCCGTTCGAAGATCTCACCCAGGGGCACATCGACGAAACCGTCAGTAGTCCATCCGACTCGGGAGAAGGCCAGCAGATCGTTGATGAGCTGCTGCATCCGCTTCGCGCCGTCCACCGCGAAAGCGATGTACTGGATGCCCCGCTCGTCGAGCTTGTCACCGTAGCGTCGCTCCAGGAGCTGGCAGAAACTCGCCACCTTCCGCAGCGGCTCCTGCAGGTCGTGCGAGGCGACATAGGCGAACTGCTCCAGGTCACGATTGGAGCGCCGCAGCACCTCGGCCTGCGCCTCCACCGCGGACCGCGCCGCCCGCGCGACCCCGAGCTCCCCGATCAGCTGGCGTCGCATCGACTCCACGTCGGCGGCGAGCGAGGCGATGTCCGGGGGACCGGTCGGCTCGACCACGTGATCGAGATGTCCGGAGGCGACGGTCCGCGCATCGTCGCCCACCCGTTCGAGCGGGCGGGTGACCCAGGACCGTAGCGCCCGCGCGATGACCGCCAGGAGTATGGCCATGACAGCCGCGCCGGTCACCAGCGCGAAGATCAGGAAACGGAGCGCCGCCGTGACGTGCTGGCGAGCCCGGACCTCCTTGGCCCGCAGGTCCGCCTCGAGGTCCCCGGCCGCGGCGCGGACCGCCTCGAAGCGGGTCTTGCCGAACTCCGGTGACAACAGGCGGGCCGCCGCGGGACCGCCCACCCGCACCGCGTTGATGGCCGGATCGGCGTAGTCGCCGTGCCAGGCCCGGATCCGGTCCTCCAGCACGGCGAGCCTCGCCAGCAGGACGGGGCGCTCCACAAGCCGTCGGTGCAGGTCCGCGAGCAGCCTACGCTCGGCCCTGCGCCCTTCGTTGTAGGGCTCCAGGAAGTCCTCGCTGCCCTGGAGCAGGTAGCCCCGCATCCCGGTCTCCTGATCGACCAGGCTGGAGACCAGCTCGGTGGAGCTCAGCAGAGCCGGGGTGAGGACGTCGCTGCGCGTGTGCAGGGCGTCGTCGAGCCGGACCAACGACGAGACGACAAGACCAGCGACGATCATCAGCACCATCGCCGCCACCATGTAGGTCACCTCAAGTCGACGGCGCAGGCGCCAGACGGGCCCGACCCGGCCCCGCTCCACCGCCCCGCTCAGCCCCGCGTCGCCCGCTCCCTCATCGGTAACGTTCGGGTGGGTGCGCTCCGGCATCAGCCGGCACCCCAGATCAGCAGCAGGAGTGCGACGTCGTCGGTCAGCGGGCCGCCATTGCGCGCCTCCACCCGGTCGATCAGGTCGTCGAGCAGCCCGTCGGGGTTGTCAGCGGGCCAAAGTTTGGCGATCTCGGGCAGCACGCCCTCCCAGCCCAACGGTTCCCCGCCCGGTCCCTCCCGCCCCTCCAGCAGGCCGTCCGTGGCGAGCAGGAGCGCCCAGTGCGGCCCGAGCTCGATCCGCACCTCCTCGGAGAGATCGTTGTCGACGATGCCGAGAGCCGGGCCGACGACGTCGCCCGGCAGCGCCGACAGCCGCGGATGCAACAGCGCCGGCGGCGGATGACCGGCCAGCCGCATCCGCGCCGAGGTCCGCTCGGGAGCGATCGCGAGGGTGCACACCGTCGCAAAGATCTCGTCCTGTTCCCGCTCGCTCACCAGCACGCGTTGGAGATACCCGAGCCGGTCGGGTTCCGGAACACCGGCAAGGACCAACGTGCGCCACGCGATCCGCAGGCTCACCCCGAGCGCTGCCTCGTCCGGGCCGTGCCCGCAGACGTCGCCGAGCAGGACGTGGAGCGTGCCGTCCGCGGTGGACACCATGTCGTAGAAGTCCCCGCCGAGCAGGGACTGCTGCCGGCCGGGGCGGTACCGGGCGTCGTGGTGCAACCGGCCGTCGTCGATGAGCGGCCGGGGTAACAGGCCGCGTTCGAGGCGGGCCCGCTCGTCCGCCAGCAGCTCCGACTCCCGCAGCGCCTGCGCGGCGGTGTCGGCCCGCTTGCGCTCGATCGCGTACCGGACGGCCCGGACCAGGTCCCGCCCGTCGACCTGGCCCTTGACGAGGTAATCTTGCGCGCCCGCGGCGACCGCCTGCGCCCCCCGGTACTTGTCAACCAGACCGGTGAGCACCACGACCGGCGCTCCCGCCTCGACCGTGAGCAACCGGCGCAGCGCCGACAGGCCCTCGCTGTCCGGCAGCCCTAGATCCAGCAGCACGCACGCGACGTGCTCGCTGCGACGGGCGGCTTCGGCCACCGTGCGCACCCGGGTCAGCTCGACCGGAGCGGAGGCCTCGTCGAGGAGCTCGGACACCAGATAGGCGTCGGCATCATCGTCCTCGACCAACAGCACAGGCCAGATCACTTCCGCAGGATCAGCGTTCGGCGCCCGCATCGCGTTGCTCTCGGTTCCTGACACATCTCCTCGGCATTGCACGACACGAGGCCATACCGGCCCAACCCGGACCCGAAGCATGGCACGACCACAGCGCCCGTGCGCATCGGAACGCCGAACCGGAGTGGACCGCGGCCAAGAAGACGGAGCGCGACGGGCTCAGGAAAACCGGGCTCAGAAAGACATGGTGGGCCCACGGGAACGACGGCAGTCGCCAGGACAGATCAACGGGCGGCGGTGTGGCTATCAGCATCGGTGTGGCTGCCGGTAGCGCGGCCCTGCGCGCCCTCCCTCCCTGGCGGGGTCTCACCCGGAACCGGCGCCGTGGGACGGCCCAGCAGGTACCAGCCCCACAGCCCGGCGGGCACCGGGGCCCGCACCGGCGCGCCGGGTACCTCCCGAGCGTCCATCACGTCGAGCAGGTGATCCCAGTAGCCCGTCAGGCGGGCCGCCAGGCTTCCACCGAACAGCCTGCTGTGCAGGAGGTGCGGATGCGGTCGGGTCGGAGCGTGGCGCATCGCATCGGAGAAGCGGTCGAGGAGATCCCGGCGCTCGTCGTCGGACAGCTCGGCCATCAGCTCACGCAGAAGTTCGTCCTCCAGCGTCGCATGTTCGACCATCAACGCGGCCAGATCCCGGCGCAGGTTCGCGACCGGCTCCGCGGGCCGGTTGAGGTCCCCCTGGACGTACTGTTCAATGCCGCGCATCACCGAGGAGCAGCGCCGCGCCAAGCGGCCCAGGTCCGCCACCCGCGCCCGGCCACCCACGACCCGGCGGGCCATCTCCGGGTAGACCACCGACTCCATCGCGCTCAGGTGTGCGGAGACGGCGGCCACGGCCGCGTCGCTGGCATGCAGCGCCTGCCGCGGGTCGGTCGACGGACCACCCACGTCACCGTGGGCGTCGGCGCTGCGCGAGAGCTCGATCAGACGGACGGCGTCCTGATGCGCGGCCTCCACCAAGGTCGCCAACGTCTCGGCCATGACCACCTCGCAGCCCATGGGCAGATACCCAGCGGAGAGCTACCGGAAGCCCAAGCTACGCCTATCCGACCCGGTCCGCATCTCGGCAGCCACCACGCAGCCGTAACCCGGTACCCACAAAAGGTGCCAGTCGCCTCGCTCGGCACCTGACTCTCAGACTTGGTCCCTGTGGTGTCCGGCCGTGGCTCCGCCGGACGGCACCGTCACCGGGCGAGGAACTCGTCGAGATCGGCGAGGAACCGCGTCTCATCCTCGACCACCAGGCCGCCGATGTCGGCGTGGCCGGGCGGACCCGGCTGCGCGAGCACAATCGAACCGGTACCGTGCCGGATGGTGAGCCGCCGCCCGAGCAGCGCGGCCAGTCGCATGGAAGCCGACCCGCAGGCCTCGTCCTCGGTGACGCCGTGCCTGCTGGCGAAGGCCCGGGCCCGCACGACCCCGCCCGGCTCATCCTCCCACGCCCAGAGTTGGGTCAGGTCCTCGCCGGGTGGACGGGGCAGGTCGAGCGCGTCGACTTGGCACGGGTCCGCAAGCATCTCATGCCACCAATAAGGCACGGCGGCCAAGGCGCTGCGGACCCAGACCCGGCCCTGCTCCTGCCAGCTGACCGCCTCGCCGCCGGCCGGGCGGAGGATCTCCGGATGGCCACCGAGCAGCCGACCCAACAGCCAGGCCGACCCTACCAGGGCGTGTCCCGCCAGGGGCAGCTCCCCGGCGGGCGTGAAGGTGGCCAGCTCCGCCAGCTCCGGGTCGTCGACGAAGACCGTGGCGGAGCAGCCTAGTCGGCGCGCGACGACGGACCGCTCCCGCGCGTCGGGCAGCAACTTCGCGGCGTCCAGCACCACGGCGAGCAGACTGCCGCCGGCGCCCGTCTCGTCGGCGAACACCCGAAGCGTGCGTACCTCGATCCCGATCACTCGATCCTCCCTGTGAGGTATCCCATACGCCGGACGTGTGTCTCACCCTTCGCGTGGCACCCCGCCGGCACAGTCGCCAGGCATCCGCGTCCACGGTGAAGCCCGGATCGCCTCCGGACGGCCGGCACCGACTTGTCACCATGAAGGTTCACCAGCGGGAAGGTCGTGGGAAATGCCGACAGGTGGACATGGATCGGCGGCAGGGAAGGAGGCAATGATGCGGGACGATGCGGTGCCGGGCGAAAGAGTACGCGACGAGACGGTACGCGAGAGCCGGGGACGCGACGATGACGGCGCGCACCCGGACGGCGGCGACCACGGCAGCCAGCATCCCGTCCGGGAGGTGCTGGGGGACGCCCTGGAGCAGGCGTCGGCCAACGCCCATAAGCTCGCCGGCGCGCTGACCCGTCCGGTCTCCCTAGTCCGGGTGGGTCGCAAACGACGCCAGGTGCCCCGCCCCGGGCTACCGCGGACGCCGGACGGGCGCGTCATGGCCTGCGGCGTGTACAGCCATGGCCGGCGGGTCACCACGGACATCGACCAGGCCGACGCGCTGCGGTTGGCGCGGTCCGAACGCAGCGGGTTCGCCTGGCTCGGCCTGTTCGAGCCGAGCTACGAGCAGCTCACCGCGATCGCCGAGGAGTACAGGCTGGACAAGCTCGCGGTGGAGGACGCGGTCACCGGCCACCAGCGCCCCAAGCTCGAGCAATACGAGAACCACCTGTTCATGGTGCTCAAGACGACCAGTTACGTGGAGCACACCCAGATGACGAGCACCTCCGAGGTAGTCACCACCGGCGAAATTATGATCTTCCTCGGCGAGGACTTCGTCGTGACCGTGCGGCACGGCAGGCACGGGGAGATGACGAAGCTGCGCGGCCGGCTGGAGGCCAACCCGGAGATGCTCCGGCACGGCCCGACGGCCGTGCTGCACGCCATCTGCGACAGCATTGTGGATGACTACGTCCGCACCGTGGAAAGCATCCAGGCCGACGTCGACCAGATCGAGGCGGGGGTCTTCCATCGGGATCAGAAGCCGTCGACGGAAAGCGCTTACCAGATGAAACGCGAGCTTCTGGAGCTCAAGCACGCGGTGCTGCCGCTCGCGGGCCCGTTGCGTACCCTCACCACGGACGCCCCCACGATGGTCGACGTGGCGATGCGCCGTTACTTCCGGGACGTCGCCGACCACCTCGAGCAGGTCAGCGAGCGTATAGCTCACTTCGACGAGCTGCTTTCCTCCGTGCTCCAGGCGACGCTGACGCAGGTGACGATCGCACAGAACGAGGACATGCGACGGATCAGTGCCTGGGTGGCGATCGGCGCCGTCCCGACCGCCGTCGCCGGGATCTACGGGATGAACTTCGACCACATGCCGGAGCTTCGTCAGACGTGGGGCTACCCGGCCATCCTGGCCGTCATTACGACGATCTGCCTGTTCCTCTACCGTGCGTTCAAGCGCAACGGCTGGTTCTGACACCGACCTGCATGCTATGCGCGCAGGGACCACGACAATGACGGCAGATCCATAGTCCCTTTTTACTATCAGTTGGCTGACGCGACGTATCCGTACGATGGGTTACCCCTGGCCCGCCACGTCGGTTACCGTTACCAACCGTGTCGGAGCAACCGGGTCTCGTGCCAGCCGCTCGGTGCGGTCCCCGCCGATCCCCCCACCCGTCAGGGGACTCCATGACCTCGTCTGACCCCAAGAGTCATAAAACAGCCATCCTGCCTGATCGGGGCGATCTCATCGCGGAGCTCGCCGGCCGGCTGGAGGCCCTCGACGCGCTCCTCAACCGGCTGGAGGATGCCGAGCGGCAGGCCGCCGACGCCAGCGAGCATCTCATCCGGACCCGCCGGTGGCAGGAGGACACGGTCCGGACCATCCAGGAGGAGCGGGCTCGGATGCGCCAGCGCCAGCACGCCCTCGACGAGCTCGCCGGCCACGCCCGCGCCGCGGTCGAGGCGCTGGCGCACCATCGCTCGCTGCCCCATGAGGTCCACGAGCTCGCGGTCGAGCTCCAGGTGCTCGATGCGGCGGGATTCCTCACCCGCCGCAGCTCCCGGTCCCGCTGAGGGGGTGCACGCCCGACCTCGCCCGCCAACTACTTTAAGTAGTCAAAAGTCGCCCACGGGCCGAGGGAGGGCTACCCGCCCGCCCGCCTCTCACCCGGACCGGCCGCCGCCACGGACCCCCTACGCAGCGAAAAACCAGCAGGACAACCGGAGTGCGAAGGGCCTTCGGCCCGCCCGGTCAGCCCGGCCGGCCGAGCGGGCCGCCGACGTCGCGCGACGGGAACTTCAACGCACACTCGCCGTAGTTGGGAAGGACTAGTGTTTACCCACCCCGTCCAAGTGGACTAGTCTCACGCCGACGTCACGACAACACCGGGGCCGAACGCCGAGTCCTGCCCCCGGCCCCGGTGTCCCCTCCGAGTCGTCATCAGGGGCAGGAGCGGGGGACCCACCTCCACCGGCCGGCACCGATCCGCGGTATCGACCTAGGGGTGAAGCTCGACGCGTGAAGGTCACGCGAGAGCCGGGCAGCCCAGCCCGAACCCGACAGCTCACTTCGCAGGCGTACGGGAAGGAATACACCGTTGTCCGCGCAAAGCGTGCAGCTCGACGAAGAAACGCGAGGCGCCGGTCGCGGCCGTCATCGCGCACCCTCCGCGCCCCCGGCCGCCCGCAGCCGGGCCCGGGCCCGGGCCTTCGCCGCCCTGACCACCGGGACCGTCGCGGTCTCCGGAGTGGCTCTCGCCGGCTGCGCCACCGACATCAACGCCGACGCAGCGAAGGACGAGCAGCCGAACACCGCTCCGATCACCCTCGCCGCGCAGATCGGCTCCCATGCCGCCCTGGGTGGCAGCATCGCGGCGGCGGCGGTCAGCACCCACGGCTCCACCTCCCTGCTCGGCACGGCGGGCGGTGTCAACGCCCCGCCCTTAACCGGCAAGGTTCAGGTCGGTCTCCGGGTGACCAACCCCGAGGTGACCGTCAACGCGGACCAGCCGATCGACATCGGCTTTTCGCTCTACAACGAGCAGACCCACGAACCACTGGCGAACCAGCTGGTCAAGGTGCAAGTGAAGCTCCCCACCGGGTGGGCCACCTTCAAGCACCTTTACACTAATGCCCAAGGCTACACTTCCTACACGGCCCGGGTGCTCACCACCACGAACGTCACCGCGGTCTTCGACGGCACAGACGCCCTGCAGTCCGCCCGCTCGGCGAACGACGCCACCCTGCGCGTACGGCCGGCACCCATCCCCCAGCCCGTCCGCAACGCCGCCTGGTCGGATCTCCTTGCGACAGGGGACGCCGCGGGCCAGACGTCGGTTCCGGTCCCGTCGAGCTCCCTCGGGGAGAAGGCCGTCTACCTGGCCTCCCTGCAGGCCGGCAAGCCCTACGTCTACGGTGCGGAGGGCCCGAGCTCGTTCGACTGCTCCGGCCTCATCCAGTACATCTTCAAGCAACTCGGCAGGAGCGTGCCGCGGACGACCGATGCCCAGTTCGCCGCCGCCATCTGGGTGTCGCAATACAACAAGCAGCCCGGCGACCTGATCTTCTTCGGGACACCCGGGAACATCTACCACGCCGGCATCTACGCGGGTGACGGCATGATGTGGGTGGCGCCGCGCACCGGCGACGTCGTGTCGCTCAAGAAGATCTATACCACCTCCTACTACGTCGGTCGGATCCTCTAGCAGCCGGTCGGAGCCGGCGCACCGCCCTCATGCCGACGCAACGGCTCATCCGGCTCCGGTGGATCGCCTTCGCGGCTGGCGGACCGCACGAGCCCTGCCGTTCCACCAGCGGCCGGCTACCGGGCCTCCCCTCCGGGCACCGACCCGAAGCCGTGAAAGCCGGGCCCGGGACTCCCACCCACCGGCGAAGCCGCGGACAGACCAGCAAGCGGGCCCTGTCACCGCCCGACAACCCGCCTACATGGTTCCTTTCCAGCTATCCGGACGGGCCCTCCTTCCGGTGGGACGGACGTCAGATCTCCCCCCCCATCTGACGTCCGTCCGGCCGGAAGGCCCCCGATTCCGCCGGCCTTCCCTCGGATCCCCCCCCATCCGCACGGGAAGGCCGGCGGGCCTCGGACCCCCAGCCGACCAGGTTCGCCGATGCCGCTACCCCCCTCCCGGCGGCATCGGCGGACTTCAGCCTTCAGTCTCTGCCCGGTGCGGGAAACAGCCCGGCCCGCTCGCGGGCGCCGCGGTCAGGCCCCCAGCCGGTGACCGGACGAGAACTTCCACAGGGCCTCGCTGACCTTCCGGTCCCAGGAGGCCTCCGGGGCCCGGCCCTCCGGGACACGGTCCTGGCAGTTCGGCCCGGGCTCCGGGTCGAACTGCCCGACGACGCCGACCGCGGCGAATTCCGGCTTACCCGGGGCGCAGGCAGCGGCCAGGGCCAGCCGGGCACCCTCGCCGATCCCCCACACGTAGACCCGGTCCGGATCCACCTTGGTCCGTTCCGTGGAGACGAAGCGGACCACGTCGCGCAGATAGCGCACGTCCGCCCCCTCGGGTCCGTCGATCCGCCACGTGCCGCCCACGGCTTCCGGGAAGGCCACCGCGAAGTCGCGGGAGTTCGCGAGCTTGCCGGCGTCACTCTGCCGGTCGAGTGACTTCGCGTCCGCGTTGTCATCGTGCAGGATCAACACCAGCGGAAGCGGGTTGGCGGGATCGGACGGGGCCTGGACGAGCAGCTCACGGCCCGCCGACGCGTAGTCGCCGGGCAGGCTGACCCGCTGGGTCCTCGGGCGGTCACGGGTCCCGAGGTAGCCCCAGGCAACCACGATCACGACACCGACGATGAGCACGGTTCTCTTGTTTTTGCCCCACCATCCGGCGAGGGGATTCGACACCACGATCCAACCGAACCACACCGCCGGCCGGGAAACGCCGCAAAGGGATCTTCATTAAATAAGTTGATCA
>NZ_CDWTNB010000154.1:0-9676 GCF_977947065.1 Frankia sp. CgJB1 | reverse complement strand
ACCACCGGAACGGACCGGCCCTCGTCCGGCAGGACCACGGCGGCCACCGCCGCGGCGGCCACGAAGGCGACGTTGAACAGCAGGTCGTAGAGCGAGAAGGCGCGACCGCGGTAGGCGTCGTCGGTCTCCTCCTGCACGATGGTGTCCACGCAGATCTTGCTGGCCTGTGCGGAAAACCCGAGCAATGCTGCCGCGACGATGAACAGCGTCGAGGAAAAGGGCAGCCCGAGCGCGACCTCGACAACCCCGCCGAGTACCAGGACGAGGGCGATCCAGCTCGACTTCGGCATGCGCCCCGTGACGTGGGGAGTCGCGACCGCGGCGCTCACCGTGCCGGCCCCACTGGCGGCAACGACGGCGGCGAGCCCCGCGAGCCCGCCTTCCGGGCCAGTGAAGTAGTTGCGATACAGCAACACCGTCATCACGAGGATCAGGCCGTAGGCGGCTCGCGAGGTGGTGAGGGCGGCGAGCGCCCGCCGGGCCGGCCCGTGGTTCACCAGATAGCGGGCGCCGTCAAGCATGTCGGCGACGACCTGGGTGGTCTGCGCCCAGGCGCCCTGCCAGGCGACCGTCTCCAGCGGACCGAAGTCGCTCCGTCCCGCCCGCGCCGCGGTGACGGCGGCCACAAGGTAGGTGAAAGCTGCCAGACCGGCGACGAACGCCACCGTCCCGTCCTCGCCGCCGATCAGCCCGCGCAGTCCGCTGCCGACACCGGCTCCGGCGAGCGTCGCGACGGTGCCGGAGGTGACTGGACAGGGCGTTCGCCGTGACGAGCCGGTCGAGGCCGACCACGACCGGGAGCCCGGCGGACAGCGCCGCCAGCACGAAGCGGTTCATGCTCACCGACGCCAGTGCCACCGCGTAGAAGTCGACGCCCGTCCGGCCGGTGGCGATCAGAGCGACCAGGATGCCCATCAATAGCATCCGGACGAGTGAGCAGACCACCAGAACCCGCTGGCGGGACACGCGATCGAGCACGATGCCGGCGAAGGGTCCGATGACGCTGAACGGCAGCACGACGATCGCGAGCGACGCGGCCAGGGCCGCCGCCGAGGTCGCCCGTTCGGGGGAGAACAGCACATAGCTGACGAGGCTCGCCTGGAAGACGCCGTCGGCGGCCTGGGAGGTGAGTCTGGACGCGTAGAGCATCCGGAACCCACGGCCGTGCAGCAGCTCACGAAGGTTCTCCGCCCGGGCCACGTCGTCAGCCTAGGACCAGAATGATCGACTCCGGGCACAAGGTCCGGCCGTCCCCTCCGGGCTGCCGGACACCTGTGTTTCCGACCGGGTCCGCTGGCCGGCCGATCCGACGAGGAGGACCCGACGAGAAAGATGAGGACGACGAGAAATCAGCCCTCGATCAGCCCTCGTCGCGGATGAATGCCTCCACCCTGTCCCGGGCCTCGTTGTCGCGGTACTGCTCCGGCGGGGACTTCATGAAATAGGAGGAGGCGGAGAGGACCGGGCCGCCGATGCCCCGGTCGAGCGCGATCTTGGCGCAGCGCACCGCGTCGATGACCACCCCGGCGCTGTTGGGGGAGTCCCACACCTCAAGCTTGTACTCGAGGTTCAGCGGCACGTCGCCGAAGGCACGTCCCTCAAGGCGGACATAGGCCCACTTGCGGTCGTCCAGCCAGGCGACGTAGTCTGACGGCCCGATGTGCACGTTGTCCCTGCCGAGGTCGTGAGAGACCTGGGAGGTCACGGCCTGCGTCTTGGAGATCTTCTTGGACTCCAGCCGCTCGCGTTCCAACATGTTCTTGAAGTCCATGTTGCCGCCGACGTTGAGCTGCATGGTCCGATCCAGGATCACGCCGCGGTCCTCGAAGAGCTTCGCCAGAACCCGGTGGGTGATGGTCGCGCCGACCTGTGACTTGATGTCGTCGCCGACGATCGGCACGCCGGCCGCGCGGAACTTCTCCGCCCACTCGGGCACCCCGGCGATGAACACCGGCAGGCAGTTGATGAAGGCGACGCCGGCGTCGATGGCGCACTGGGCGTAGAACTTCGCGGCGTCCTCGGAACCGACCGGCAAGTAGCAGACGAGCACGTCGGCACGGGTCTCCCGCAGGGTCGCGACGACGTCGACCGGCTGCTCGTCCGACTCCTCGATGGTCTCCCGGTAGTAGCGGCCGAGGCCGTCGAGAGTGTGCCCGCGGGCGACGGTGACCCCGAGCGGCGGGACATCCGCGATCTTGATGGTGTTGTTCTCGCTGGCGACGATGGCCTCGGAGAGGTCGCGGCCGACCTTCTTCGCGTCCACGTCGAACGCGGCGACGAATGTCAGGTCCGAGACGTGGTACTCGCCCAGCCGCACGTGCATCAGCCCGGGGACCTGGGCCGACGGGTCGGCATCGCGGTAGTACTCAATCCCCTGGACCAGCGAGGCAGCGCAGTTGCCCACGCCGACAATGGCGACACGTACCGAGCCCATGACGGTCTGCTCCTTAGCTGAGATCTTCGTGGAAATGGGTCATCTGGGGCATACAGCTCCGCCGCGGCATTCCCGATCATGCTGGTCGGGAACAGGGACCCGCTACGGGATGACGTTCATCGGGTGGTCGGGACCTCGCCGTCGGGGTCCTGGCCGGCTGTCCGCGGGGCATGCCTGCTCCGGCCACGCCTGTTCACGTTTACATTCAGGTGCGCGTCGGCGTCGGCAGGTGTGCCGCCCTCCCGTGCGCGCGGGTCGTCCTGGCGGTCCGCCTGTGCCGGAGGGCTTCCCGGCCCGCTTGGGCGGGCCGGTCCGACGACGGGTGCCCCCGGCTGCACGGATCCTATGGACGGGTTTGTGGACAAACCTGTGGATCCTGTCGACAACTGTGGTCCCTGGGTGCCGGTGGGGGTGCCGGCGCGTTCGGTCTCGATCAGCTCGTTCAGCCAGCGGACCTCACGTTCGACCGATTCCAGGCCGTGGCGCTGCAACTCGAGTGTGTAGGAGTCGAAACGCTCGACGGTCCGGGTCAGGGCCGACCGAACCTTCTCCCGGCGCTCCTCGAGCCGCCCGCGGCGACCTTCGAGGATGCGGAGGCGGACAGCGGCGTCCGTCTTCGAGAAGAAGACGAAGCGCACGCCGAACATCTCGTCTTCCCAGGACGACGGTCCGCCCTCGCCCAGCAGGTCCGCGAGCTTCTCCTTGCCCTCGCCCGTCAGGGTGTAGACGACCCGGCTGCGCCCGCCGAGACGGCCCGCGGCGCTGACGTCGTCCGCGGTGATGTATCCGGCGGACGCGAGACGACGCAGACAGGGATAGAGCGAGCCGTAGCTGAACCGGTGGAACGCGCCGAGCAGCGCCGCGAGCCGTTTGCGCAGTTCATAGCCGTGCATAGGGCTCTCGGAGAGCAGGGCGAGGACCGCCAGCTCCAGCATGATCCACCCCTCCTCGACCGTGATGCCCCGCGATGCGCCGCCGGTCGTTCCGCGAGCCGTGGCGGCCAGCCACCACGGCTCGCGGAACGACCGTCTCGACATATCGAAGCGATACATCGAGGATAGGCGTCGCGGGACGAGTACCGCAACCAGGAATGACCAGTCAGCGACCGGAAGATGACAAATAGGCGCTCTGCTGGTGCATCCCGACCCCGGCCGGACCATCGATGGATCCACCGGCCGCCGAACGGGCGTCGCGCCCTGGCGAGGGTGTTCCCCGAGCCTGTGGAGCGTGGAAAACCCCGGCTGCCAGGGGATAATGCCAGGGGATAATCGGCCGAGATCCGCGCATCGGAAGGGGCCGGTGGCCGCCCGGGGCGGACGCTGTCCGACGGTCCCGTCGGTGGCCGGAGACCATCCCGCGCGGCCAGATCCCGGTGCGGGCGGGCTCACACTGTCATCCGGCTCACAGCCGGGATGTGTGAGGTGGGAGACGGTTTGGCGGCTGTCTGGAAGCCGACTCCGGCGTACCGTTGCTGGCATGCGTCCGCGGTCGGTCATCGACTACGCGCTCGCCCGCCGGGCGACGCTGGCGGATCTCTTCGCGGGCAGAATCTCGCCGTTGGATGCCTGTGACGCGCATCGTTATCTGCTGCGGGCGGCCAGGTACCACGGTGAGCGGACCACGAAGCGATGCCCGGTCTGCCGAGGCGGCGATCCACTCATCCATGTCACCTACGCCTACGGCGACGAGTTCGGGGAGAGCTCCGGCCGGGCCCGCATCACCAGGGAGCTCCCCATGCTCGCATCGAGGTACAGCGAGCTGCAGGTCTATGTGGTGGAGGTGTGTCCGCCCTGCGGCTGGAACCACCTGGTC
This sequence comes from Frankia sp. CgJB1, assembly GCF_977947065.1. Classification (NCBI taxonomy): domain Bacteria; kingdom Bacillati; phylum Actinomycetota; class Actinomycetes; order Frankiales; family Frankiaceae; genus Frankia; species Frankia sp. CgJB1. Next base: position 5,430 of record NZ_CDWTNB010000154.1, on the reverse strand, counting down.
ACTTCTTATGTGATCGGGGCGGGGGAGCCGAAGGCGAAGAAGCAGGCCCGGCGGCGGACCGCGGACCGCTGACGGCTGGTCGTCCCCGAGAGGCGCGAAGGACGCCCTGCGCGAGGGGGCGGAACCCGGCGTGAGATCCTGGTCTGCCATGTGGGTCTCATGGCAGGTCCTGGCGTGGCATCCGCCATGGGCTGACCTCGTCACAGCCTCGTCGGGTGAATGCGGCGAGTGAGCGAACATCACGTGGTCGGCCCCGGTCCGATGGTGGACCGGTGGTCGCCGGGATCGTGCATGGTCCGGGCCGAGACGGGCCGGTTCTGTGGATCCTGTGGAAATCGGACCTCCGGTGATGGTTGGGGGCGCCGGCCCGTCTCCTGCGGCGGTCCGGGTACCGGGGAGTCCCACGGCGACGGATGGAGCGGTTGGTGAGCTCTCCCTACGATCAGGGCTCTAGTCGGGGTGGTCCTGCACCTGACCGAGCATGGCCTAACCCGGACGGCCAGTCCCGGGTAACCGCGGACCGGATACCCCCGGACCGCGCCCGGCGGCCGGAGCAGGCCCAGGCAGGCCAAGTCCAGGCAGGCCAAGTCCAGGGACGCCGGCTGGTGCCGCCAGCGGGCCGGCCCACCGGCGGGCGAGGGGAGCGCACCGCTCTCGTGCCACCCGCGGCTCCCCCCACCGCGGCGAGGACGAACATGCCGCCGGATGGTAGGACCGGTCGGGGTGCCGGTCCCGCCGCCGGGGGGTGGGTGCCGGACCGCGGCGTCGGGAAGTCCGACGTGCCCGGCCGTGAACCGTCCAGTGGTCGTCCCGGCATGCCCGTTGGCGAGGCGACCGGTCGTCGCCGAGGAGGCGGCGCGCCATCCGGTCGGGCAGCCCCCACCAGGCGGGTTCCCGGCCGTGGGTTCTCCGATCGGACTGCCTCTGACCGTGGCGTCCCCGACCGTGGGCCGGACCGGCCGGCCGCCGAGGTCAACACCCTGTACGACACCGTCGACCAGGAGGCCCTACGGCGGATCGATGTCCGGGAACGCACCGTGGACGCCACCATCTACCACAAGGTGACGCCGGAGCGGGACTCCCGGAACGGCCGCCGCAACGGGGTGTCGGACCGCGACCGCATGACCGAGGTAACGCCCGCTCGGCAGGTGGCCGGTCGGCGCGACCTCACCCGCGCTACCGAGCTGATGGCCGTCCGGACCCGGGCACGGGAGGGAGGTGGATCGGCCGCTACCCGCCGGATGGCGGGTGGGCGACCGGGTGCGGATCGGATCGAGCCCCGCCGGACCGGTCCAGGCCGATCCTCCCGGGCGGAGATGGGTGCCCCGGGCGGGCCGGGAGGAACCGGGCGCCGCAACGGGAAGGCCTCCCGGCCGGGCCAGGGGCGACACGGCCCGATGTGGTGGCGACAGCGCCCGCGCTGGATGCGCCGTCTGGTCTTCGCCGGCTTCTTCTCCGGCCTTCTCCTGTCCGTCGCCGGCATCGGCGTCATCTACGCGGCGACCCAGGTCCCGCTGCCTGCCGAGGTGAAAACCGACCAGACGTCGATCATCTTCTACGGACCGCCGGCTGGCTCGCATCAGGACAACGGTGAGGAGCTTGCCCGGATCGGCACCGTGAACCGCACCGACGTGCCGCTCGCCGAAGTGTCCATGGACCTGCAGCACGCGGTGCTCGCGGCCGAGGACAAGAAATTCTATCACGAACCCGGTATCTCTCCCAAGGGCATCGCCCGGGCGCTCTACGTGAACCTCATCGGCGGGGAGCTGCAGGGTGGTTCGACCATCACCCAGCAGTACGCCAAGAACGCGTACCTGTCGCAGGAGCGGACCTTCACCCGCAAGATGCGCGAGATCGTGCTCGCGGTGAAGCTGGGCCAGAAGTACTCCAAGGGACAGATCCTGGAGTTCTACCTGAATACGATCTACTTCGGCCGGGGCGCCTACGGTATCGAAGCGGCGGCGAAGGCCTACTTCAACACCCCGGCCGCCAAACTCACCCCCGCTCAGGGGGCGGTCATCGCGGGCCTGATCCGATCACCCAACTACCTCGACCCGGCCAAGAACCCGGGTCCGGCGGCGAACCGCTGGCACGACGTGGTCGCGACGATGGTTGCCGAGGGCTGGGCTCCGCCGGAACTCGCCCAGCAGAGCCCCCCACCCGTGGCCGCGAAGGCGGAGGATGCCGCCGCCTCGTCCGATCAGATCGCGTACATCCGCAACCAGGTCAAACGTGAGCTTACGACCGTCGGGAAGATCACCGAGGACCAGATCAACCGCGGTGGACTGCGCATCACGACCACGATCGACAAGGGGCGGCAGTTCAAGGCCTTCCAGGCGGTGAGCGACGTGTTGGGCCCGGCGTACGCCGCAGTGCCGGATCTGCGTACCGGGCTCACCGCGGTAGAACCCGGGACCGGCAGGATCCTCGCCTGGTACGGCGGGTCGCTCTACGGCAAGGACGCACAGGGCCATGAGCAGTACGTCGACAACGTGTCAGGGGCGCAGGTGCAGTCCGCCTCCACCTTCAAGACGATCACCTTGGTCGCGGCGCTGCGCCAGAACATCAACCTCAAGTCGACCTTCGCCGCTCCCGCCAAGATCACGCTGCCGGGGAACTACGTGGTCAGCAACGACGAGGGCGAGCCGGGTGATCTCGGGTACAAGGATCTCATCGAGGCGACGGCGGGCTCCATCAACACGGTGTACGTACCGTTGGGGCAGAACATCGGCGTCTCGAACATCGTCAAGACCGCGCGCGACCTTGGCATCCCGAGCAGCACTCAGCTTCGCAACGAGGCGGGTATCACCCTGGGCCAGGACGACGTGCGCGCGGTGGACATGACCGCGGTCTACGCGACCCTCGCCGGCAACGGAGTGCGGGCCACGCCGCACATCGTCGACAAGGTGGTCGACGGCAAGGGGCAGGTGATCTACTCGGGTACCCCGGATGCGAAGCAGGTCATCCCGGCCGTGGTGGCCCGCGACGCCACGTACGCCCTGCAGAGCGTGCTGACGGATCCGAGCGGCACCGGGAAGCGGGCCCGGCTGGATGGCGGGCGCGAGGCCGCCGGCAAGACCGGGACGTCGAGCAACTTCCGGTCGGCCTGGTTCTGCGGATACACCAGGGAAATCGCGTCCTGCGTGAACATGTTCCGGGGCAAGGGCACCGAGCAGGACGTGCTGAAGGGCATTCCCGGCGCCGACAAGGGCGTCTACGGAGGTAACTACCCGGCCAAGGTGTGGAAGGCGTTCATGGACGCCGCGCTGACGGGGGTGCCGCCGTCGAAGTTCGATTCGCCGGCCTTCGGTGGCCTCGTGCAGGATAACGAGCCCGAGCCGACTCCCACACCCACCCCGGCGCCGAGCGCCCCATCGAGCCAGCCCGGCGATACCGGGCTCAACCTGGGCGATCTCCTGAACCCCAGTGGCAACGGCAACGGCAACGGCAATGGCAACGGCAATGGCAACGGCAATGGCGACGGCAATGGCGACGGCAATGGCGACGGCAATGGCGACGGCAGTGGTCAGCAGGGTGCCGGCCAGCAGGGCCGGCCAGCTCGACAGACGGGGATCTTCTCCGACCCGTTCAGTTGACCGGGAGGTCGAGTTCAGTGCTGTCATGGGCTGTCATGGGGCGAGAATGACGGGCATGGCCCTGTCCCCGGCGTCCCCCGTCCGCGTCAGCCCGGCCCGGGAGGACCCGGTCGTCGCGGGGGCAAGCCAGCTCATCGGTGGGCCGCCGGGTGAGCACGCGGTCGTGCCCGACCGGCGTGGTTGGCTGACCCGGCTGCGGGTGCTGATGGCGATGGTCATCGTGGCTGGGGTCCTCGGCTATACCCAGAAGATCAGTTGCCGGGACACCCGGAACTGGACGCATGAGCACCAGTACACGGCGTTGTGCTACTCCGACATCGTCGCGCTGTACAGCCAGGAGGGGCTGGTCGACGGGAAGATCCCCTATCTGGACTACCCGACGGAATACCCGCCGTTGATCGGCGCCACCATGCAGCTTGTCGCCTGGCCAGCCGGTCTCGCGGACGGACCGCGGGCGGTCTACCGGGAGGAGAACGGTGAGCGTGTCTTCGACCACTACACGATGGACATGCGGTCGGCCGTCTTCTACGACCTCACCGCCCTGCTGTTCCTGATCGTGGCCTCGGTCGCGGTGTGCTGCACGGCGCTGACGGCCGGATTGAGGCGGATCTGGGACGCCGCTCTGTTCGCGCTGGCGCCGACCCTCGTGCTGCATCTGCTGACGAACTGGGACATCATCGCGGTGGCGTTCTCGGCAGGCGGCCTGCTCGCCTGGTCCAGGCGGGCTCCGAAGCTCGCCGGGATGCTGATCGGGCTCGGCATCCTCACGAAGCTCTATCCGGCCCTGTTCCTGCTCGGGTTGGCCTTCCTCTGTCTTCGGGCCGGGAGGCTGCGCGAACTGGCCCGGACCGTCTGTGCGGCGGCGGTGACGGTGCTGGTGGTCATCGTCCCGCTGTGGCTGACCGCCGGCTACTTCAACGCGGAGAACGCCCGCGTCGGCGACAGCATCTGGTCGACCTTCTGGCGAGGTGGTGACTGGACCCGACTGGTCGGTGGTGGTCCGGACGAGGCCCGCAACGCCATCGCCCGGTTTTTCGACCTGAACTCCGACCGCGGCGCCGACTGGGACTCGCTGGCGTTCGGCGCGACCTGGCTTGCCGGCCGCTACGACCCGGCCTGGTTCGGAGCGCTGCACCTGGTGGTCTCCGCGCTCACCGCCGTCGTCCTCGTCGCGGTAGCGGCGGCCGCGATCCATCATCGGCCCGATGCGCGCCGGCTGGTCATCGTGGCGGCCACGGCCGGCTGGGTGACGATCTTCGTCGCCCTTCCGATGATCCTGCAGGGCCTGCGGGACAACGGCCTGCCCATCTCCACATTGAACATCATCACTGGGGCGGCCCTGCTGGTCTCGGTGATCGTCATCGGGTTGCTCACCTGGCTCGCACCGCGCCGGCCCCGCCTGCCGCAGGTGCTGTTCCTGCTCGTCGTCGCCTTCCTGCTGACCAACAAGGTCTTCTCACCCCAGTACACGATCTGGCTGCTACCGCTGGCGGCACTGGCTCGGCCCCGATGGCGGCTGTTCTTGCTGTGGCAGGCCTGCGAGGCGTGGGTCCTGTTCACCCGATTCATGCACTTCATCTACAACGACACGCATGGTCGTCAGGGCATCGACCGGGGATGGTTCGTCGGCGCGGTGGCCCTGCGCGACCTGGTGCTGCTCGTCCTGGCCGGATTCGTCGTCCGGGAGATCCTGCATCCGCATACCGACATCGTGCGGACCGGCGGAATGGCGTACCCGGGTGATCCGCGTGTCGCGGTCGGCTCTGCTGCCGCCGGCGATCCGGACGCCGTCGACGACCCTGCGGGCGGGGTGCTGGACCATGCCCCCGATGCC
>NZ_CDWTNB010000153.1:0-9802 GCF_977947065.1 Frankia sp. CgJB1 | reverse complement strand
TACTGCTGCATCGGCGGGGGCCGGGGGCCGCGCCGACATCGGGGCATGGTCGGATGATGGCTCGCTGCCGCCCTTGTCCGCCTGTCCCGGTCCCGGAGTTCACGGGTTTCGGTTCCCACCCGAGGTGATCGTGCTCGCGGTCCGGTGGTACCCGCGCTACGCGCTGGGTTCCGTTCCGCCCAGACGATCAGCGCCGGACACGCGTTCGTGCGGAATCTTCGCCGCGGACACTACGAACCTGACGTCGACGCCGACCCGTAGGTGCGGCTGACGGCTGCCTTCGCCGAACTCATGCGGGCGATCTGATCACCGATCCGGCCGGGTTCATCCTGCCGTACTGTCCCGCAATACAACAGACCCCCGGGGCCTGGCCCGCACCACTCCCCGGGCAACGTTCCGGGGAACGTTGCCCGGGAACGTTCCCCGGAACGCAACACGCCCGGGCCCCATCCCTATGGTACTCCTCCGGGAAAAACGGCCGCCGCGCGTGCCGTTGCCCGCGCCGACGACGGGTCGTACGACCTCGTGGCCGCCCTCGCCGGCCGGCGCTGGGCGGGTACGCCGCCAGCGGTTTCGCGGCGCCAATCCAGGTGCACCAGCGCGGGGAGGACGACCGCTCGCACCACGAACGCGTCGAGCGCCACACCGACCGCCAGACCCACCCCGAGCAGCTTCAGCGTGCGGGACGGCTGCGCCATGACCACCGACAACGCCAGGATCATGATGAGGTTCATGGTGAGGACGACGTGCCCCACGTCGGCGTGGCCGCGGCTGACCGCGTCGCCTTCGAGCGCCCGCCAGCCTGGCGCATCGGTTTCGCGCAGTCTGCTCAGCAGGCTCAGGTTCATGCCCGGGGACAGGCCGAACCCGACGACCAGCACGAAGACCAGGATGAACGGTTCGATCGGACCAGCCTGGAGGCCCAGTTTCCCGGCGAAACGGTCCTGCTGGAAGAGCGCCGCCAGGACACCGGCCGTTGCGAGGCCGCACGACAGCTCCGAAACGGCGAGTACGGCGGCAGTGACGCGCGAGGAGGCCGTGAGGAAGATCAGCGCGCCCACCGCGAGCAGGACCACGAACACGAACATCGGCAGCGCGCCGCGGAAATCCGCGGCCATGTCGGCGAACAACGCCGCCTGCCCGCCCACGTAGGCGCGGCTCACGGTGGGCCGCAGGACCGCCGGCAGGACGTCGTTCCGCAGTCGGTGCACCAGGTCGTAGGAGTCCGTCGACCGGGGACCCGCCTGCAGCAGCACCTGGATCAGGGCCAGGCCCGACTCGGGACTGTCGAACGAGGCGTACGCGTGTTTGACCCCCGGCGTCGTGTTGAGGGCGGTGACGACGTCGGTCACGGTGACGGTCCGGCTGCCCTCCCCCCGGTCGACGACGACGAGCATCGGCCCGTTGAGACCGCTGAAGAAGTCGCGGCTGACCACGTCATACGCGCGCCGCGCGGTGGCCGACGTGGGCTCCGCGCCCGCGTCGCCGCCACCGAGCCGCAGGGTGACCACCGGCGCTGCCAGGGCGACGAGCAGCACGCACGCCGCGGCCACGGCGACAGCCGGGTGACGCCCCACCTGCCTGGCCCACCACGATCGCACACCCGGCCGATGCGGTAGGCCACGACCCGTCGTGGTCAGGGAATGCCGTCCGAGCCAGCCCAGCATCCGGGTGCCGCCGAGGACGAGCAGCGTCGGCAACAGCGTGAGGGTGACCAGGGCACTGAGCACCCCGGCCACCCCGGCCGCGAGGGCGACTCCCGTGAACGGGCCCAGGTTCAGCAGGAGCACCCCGGTCATCGCCACGCTCAGGCACACGCCACCGGAGGCCAGGGCGGCTACCGACTTCACCATCGCCTCGGTGGCCGCGTCGACCGGGCTCACGCCCCGCGCCAACGCGGTCTGCGCCCGGTAGACGACCAGGACGGACCCGCCCAGGCTGACCCCAAGAGCGATCATGCCGCCAAGTAGAGCGGCAAAGGGAGTCGTCAGGACGTAGTGGGACAGCACCGTCGTGACGGCCACGGTGGTGACGGTGGCCATGGCCGCGACGACCGCGGCAATCATGGCGGCCACCCTCGAACGCAGGGTCAGGCACAAGACCGCCAGCGCGACGGCGAGGGCGGCCAGCAGCGGTCGGATCGGGACGCCGGCCAAGGTGAGCGCGGTCGCGCCCGGTCCGCCCAACTCCACCTGAAGCTCGGGGCCGCTGTAGGACCGGGCCGTGGCCGAGACCCGTCTGATCGCGCCGAGGTCGAGTTCGAGCGCCGACGCTTTCATGATTACCGGAGCCACCGCCGTGCGCCCGTCGGCACTGACCGGTGACACACCCAGCACCGTCCTGCCTAGTGGTCCGAACGGGTCGGCGACGGTGAGTACCCCCGGCAGCTTCCCGACGTCGGCGAGCAACTCCTCGACCTGCTGGTGCACCAGCGGGTCCGCCAGCGTGCCGCGCCTGGCGTGCAGCACGATCTGTTCGGTGTCCGGCAGGACGCCGCCTGGAATCACCTTGCGCGCCAGATTCATTGCCCGCTGCGACTCGGAACCGGGAACCGACACATCGTGGCTATATTGCGCGTGACCTGCGATCACGAAGAACACCGCAGGCAGGAGGAGCACCGCCCACATGCCGACCGCGATCCAGCGATGGCGGGCACACAGACGTGCGACGCCTGTCAACGCAACGATCAGCATGGTTGGCCCTTCGTTATTTTGGACAACCTATCTCGCGGGCAAGCAACGTCAATTACTCTTTGGTGGGGCTCTTTGGTGGGGATCATCGTCCGATAATTCTAGAGACGATTCACGAGAGACGGCACTTTACGGCGTTCCCGCACGCCTGGCCTCGTGATCGACCGTACCGCCACGAACTGCCCGACAACCGCTGTGACAAAATTTGTTCACCGGTTCCGGCACCACATTATTCGGTGGCAAGAATGTGGACGGCGGTATCGGTGCCGGTCGGGGTACCGCCGATGGCGGCACTGACCGGGCTGACCGGGCTGACCGGGCCGAGCGGGAGCTCCTCGCCCGCTTCACGGCCGAGGAGCGGGTCCCGACACGTCTACCGGTTGTAGGTGCTCGCCGGGTTCGAGCCGGGCAACCGGCGGGAGCACGCCACGGGCACCCTTTTGATCTTGCCGAGCCGGCGGCGCCCGCGAACCGCGGCCGGCGGCGAACCGGCCGATGGCCTCAGCGTCTCAGTGCAGCGGTCAGGTATCGTGAGATCACCCGCCGGCGTGGCGCAATTGGTAGCGCACTCGACTTGTAATCGAGCGGTTAGGGGTTCGAGTCCCCTCGCCGGCTCCAGACAGATGGTCTCTGACCTGCGGTTTTGCGAAATCGAAGATCATCTATTCAAGACAGAAATGGGTTTGTGTGCGCATTCGGCAATTGTGTGCAGGGAACGATCATGAACGGGGTGTCCTCTCCGGGCGCCTGGGCCGGGACCTGCGGTCGCGACACCGCCCCGACGACGGTTACGTTCCGTTATCGCCTGCCGTTCTGAGGGCGGGTAGGATCGGCAAGAACGATGCGTGGCGGCTGACGGTGGCCGGTCCGCCATCCCACCCCACGCCACCGCGGCACGGGGATCGGACGTTCACGGCGCCGCCAGGGTCGATGGCGGCGCCGTGGACGTGAACATGGCGACGGAGCAAGCAACCCGGTGTTAGCACCGGGGATCGCCGCAGCGTGGAACGGGATCCGCCGTGCCCCCACGGGTCCGCCCCGGTCAGGTCACCCCCGACCCGCACCGGCGACATCGACGCCATGGCCGACGCTATGGGCCTCGACGCGGGTCGCGGCCAGGTACGCCAGATCCGGATAGTCGAGATTCTTCGCGGTGAACGCCGCCGCGACGCATGCTTCGACGAGCGTGTCCAACGCCAGCCGGTGGGCCTGCTCGTCGGCCGCCAGACGGGGCCAGGCGGCGCAGGTGGTGAGCTGAGCTGACCGAGATCCAGCAGGCGGCTACCTCGGCTTACGGCGGCGCCGGTCAAGGGCCGCTATGCCGACCGCGGCCACGGCGACGACGAGCAGGCTGCCACCAAGCTGGAGCTCCTGCCAGAGGCGGTCATGCAGCGATGCGCTGGCGCTCACCTTCCGTAGCTCTCTGGTCAAGATCAGTGCGATGACGGCAAAAAGACCCTCCTGCTGGGCCAGCATGGACAGCGGCGGACGCACGAGCCGGCGCAACTCCTGATTTGTTGCTTCCTGGGCGTCCCACCGTTTCTGCTCCGCGGCGGCTCGCTCCGCTTCCCCGATACCGTCGATGATCAGGTTTCGTTCCCGTAGATACTGGTCCTGCAACAGGACGTGGCTGCCACGGCTGCCGGTCGCGGGCAGGAGCCGCAGCGCGTTGTCGATGCTGTCGAGCGCCGCGGCGTGGTGGCCGCACCGGCGTCGGCCGGTCGCGAGCCGGAAGTGGAAGGTGTGGTCCGTGGGGTACTCGGTCACGGCTTCTTCGGCGTGGCGCCGCAACAGCTCGGCGTGATCGGGCGCGACCCACAGGGCATGCAGGCAGATGTCGGGTGACCTGGCGGGAGCGTGGCCGGGCCGTCCACGCCTGGGTGAGGAGGCGGGTGGCGTCGTCGGTGGGCGTGCGGCTTCCGCAGGCGGCGAACGCGCGCAGGGCGACGAACAGCGGATTGTCGCGGTCGGGCGCCGCGAGCGCCAGAGGCGAGGATTCCAGGAACCGGTGGAGGTCGTCGAACCAGAAGTTCATGCGGAGCTTGCTGGCGTGATACACCGCCGCGAACGCGAAGACGGTGGGAGAGCCGCCGACCTGCTGGTCGATGCGGTCGACCACGCCTGTGAGATCCGCGCGGGACTCCACGCTGTCCCGGGTGATGAAGGCGTATCCGATCGCCCAGGTCTCGATGATCGTGCGGCGTTCAGCGGGGCTATCCTGGCCGCTGTGGTCCTCCAGCCAGCGGGCGCAGCGCGCGGCGACGGCCGCGATCGGCTCGGCCAGCAGCCGGCGCCGCCAGTACCGGTCGGCGCAGATTTGCCAGGGGCCGGCCACAAGGTCGGCGGAGGCGAGCTGGAACGGCGGTTCCACACCGGCGTCGACCAGCGCCGAGGCGACGTCCTCGCACACCCGGTCCAGTTCCCGCGAGTCGGCCGCCCTCACCTGCGACAGCGGCCGTACGATCGTGTCGATGTCCATGGCCCTCCTCGGTATGCGCCTCGTGCCGCCGTTGTCCACCACCGTCGTCGGCGTCTATCTTTTTCCGCGGAGCTTCTTCTTACGGGGTTGAGTACGCTGACCGGTCTCGCCGGTGCGGGTTTTTCGGTCGCGTTCCGGGCGCCGCGGGTTGACATCGTCGAGGACGGCTTCAAGGATAGCGATCGCCTCGACGAGAAAAAACCTTCTGTGTTCGGGGGTGATGGTAGAGGCGGGATGATCAAGCAGGAAAATCTTCGCCGTCGCGAGCAGATCTATTTCCCACAGGTCTCGGTGTTTGGGGTTGTGGGAGACCCTGGAGAAATCGCCGGGGAGGACCGTGTCGAGGAAACGGATGGCGTCGGTGTCGCTGATGTCGATACGCTCCCGGGTCGGGACACGGTGCGCCTCCGCCTCGTGCTGTCGGATCTGGCGGAGCAGGGTGAACCGCATCTGCCGTTGGGAGGGGAACACCGCGGTCTGGGTTGCGAAGCCGGCCGCGATGGCGGCGGCGGCCAGCATCCTGGCGGCGTCCGGTTGGCCCTTCCCCGAGGCGTCGAGCCGCGCCAACGCCTCCTCCCGGTAGGCGTGCGGGGCACAGTCCCGTAGGAGCGCGTGGGCCCGGTCCAGGGAACCGTCGGCGCGCACGTCCGGCCGGGCAGCGAGCTAACCGAAGGCGTCCGCGAGCTCGAACACGGCTTGATGCGCGGCCCGGAAGCGGGGCCCCGGATACAGCCGCCGGCCGGGCGCGTCGTCGTAACCGGCGATCGCATTGATCGTCGCGCTCACCGCGTCCGCGTCCCGATCGACCAGCGCGAGCACCAGCCGGCCGCCCAAGGCGTGCATCCGCCCGGTGCGCTCGACCACCTCCGGCGGCATCAGGTCAAAGATCGCGGAAAAGTCGTCAGTCATGGCTCCGTGCCTTCCCAGACGGTGTGGAGAAGCGGTGGGCGGTGGTGGGGCCACGACAGCCCATCGGTCCCCGCGGCCAGCTGATCAGGCGGAATCACCATCCCGCGGGTCTCGTCCCCGATCTCAGGGTCGAGGGTGACGTCGTACCAGGACGATCCGTCCGCGACGGTCTGCGCGGTGTCGTCCAACGACCAGGCCCAGCCGCGCACGTAGCCGTGCCGGCCTGCCGCGTCGGAGGGCCCGACGACGCGGACACGCTCATACAGCTGATAGCCGCCGCGTTCCCGAACGATCTCCGCCGCGGCGATGTGCGCGGCTCAGCCGGTGCACACCTCCACCGCCGGCTCCGGGCTCTCGCGAGCTATTCCCCGGCACAGCCCGTGCCAGCGCACACTCGACGGGGTCTCCCACGACCGGGTCAGCCAGGCCCACAATCCTGGTGACCGGCTCGCCGTGGCCATGGGGGGGCCTGCGCGGCGTGGGGCAGCTGGGCGGTGACGAGGCGGCGGACGCGGGCGGGGTCGTCGCAGTGCCACCGCACGCTGCCCCACGCCACCTCGGTCGGACCGAGGCCATCACGGTGGTGCAGGCTGACCAGCACGACGGCGAGGATGCCGCGGACCGCGACGACGTCCCAGCTGCCCGGGTCGGCGAGGGCCGGGCCGCCGGGCCAACTGCGGGTGGTCGCGGTCACGGCGCGCTGTTCGGCCAGCAGCCAGCCGTCTCGGTCGAGGTCCACCAGACCCTCACCTCCCCCGGATGTGCATGGCGCGACGGACCGGTTTCTCATGACAGTAGTAGCGCATTCCTCGACAGCACGGTCGGGATCGCCACGAAACTGGGTCTTCGAAGTTAACCGGGGTGGGCGTGAGACCCCAGCCAGTTTGGTAACTGTGCGTAATGTTTGCTTGACGTGGCCTGCTGTGGCATGCCTCGTGTCGTGACATGAATGGCCCGCAACCCCTGGCGATCTTGGTTGTTCCTGACGCAACCGAGAGGCCACGGAGCTACGGGCTTGGACGATCATACGAATGACGCGACGCGGTTGCTCGACATCGACGGTCTGACGGTGTCGCGCGTCGAGATGCTCGCGGACAGGACACGGCAGGTGTGGCTTGCGACCGCGGACGAGACGGCGCGGGCGTGCCCGGGTTGCGGGGTGTTCGCGCGCAGGGTCAAGGGCGTCGTGACCACTCGGCCGCGTGACCTGCGCTACGGCCCGTTCCCCCTGCGACTGGTGTGGGTTAAACGCCGCTGGTACTGCCAGGAGCCACTGTGCGCGAAGCGGTCGTTCACCGAGTCGCTGCCGGCGGTGCCGGCGCGGGCACGGTTGACGACCCGGCTACGCGAGCAGGCCGGCCGGCTCGTGGTCGACGGGATCTGCGCGACGGTGGTAGCCAGCGCGCGGCACCTTGCGCTGTCCTGGCCGACGGTCATGGACGCGGCGCGCGACGTGGCCGCGCCATTGACCGACACCGCCTCACCGCCGGTGGACGTGCTCGGGATCGAGGAGACCCGCCGAGGCCGGCCGCGCTGGCGGCCCGCGGACCCCGTTCCCACACCGGCGTCCCCCGAACCTGCTGGCGGCGGCCCCGCCGAGACCGTCGAGCCCGACCCGGCGGGTGGCGAGCCGGCGAAGGCCCGGGTGCTCGCCGACCGGTGGCATGTCGGATTCACCGACCTGGCCGGCGGGCAGGGCATGCTCGGCCAGGTCGAGGGCCGCACCGCCGACGACGTCGCGTACTGGCTGGCCAGCCAGACACCGTCCTGGCGCGACCGGATCACCCACGTGACGATCGACATGTGCACGGTGTTCGTCGCCGCGGTCCGCCGCTACCTGCCGGGCGCCACCCTGGTCGTCGACCACTTCCACGTCGTGAAACTCGCGAACGACGCCGTCACAGAGGCCCGCCGCCGGGTCACCACCCAGCTACGGGGCCGCCGCGGCCGCGACACCGACCCCGAATGGAAGATCCGTAACCTGCTGACCCGCAACCGCGAGAACCTCACCGACCGCCAGTTGACGAAACTGTGGAACACCCTCGTCGACCTCGGCGAACCCGGCCAGACGATCCTGACCGCCTGGATCGCCAAGGAAGAACTACGCGCGCTGCTCACGCTCGCCCGCACCCACCCCGCCCGCACGGTGATCGCCCACCGGCTCACCAGGTTCTACACCTGGTGCGCCGACGCCGCCGTCCCCGAACTCGAACGCCTCGCCACCACGATCAGCACCTGGTGGACCTGCATCGAGGCGTTCCTGCACAGCGGCATCACCAACGCCGCCAGCGAGGGCCACAACCGGGTCGTCAAGCTCGACGCCCGCAACGCCTTCGGCTACCGCAACCCCGAAAACCAGCGGCTACGAACACGTTGCGCAACCACCCGCCGAGCCCGCAGATGCCTCAACCCCGCTTAACTTCGAAGAGCCACGAAACTCGGGCGTGGCCGTGACGGGAGAGGGTGCCTTCCCATGGCGAACGATCCCCGGGAGGCGGGCCGGCGAGCCGTGGCGTGACGGCGACGACGGCGAACCGCCTTGGGTAGACGGTTCAGATCGCGGTTCACAGGTGGAGGGTGGTGACGACGCCCTGGTGGTCGCTGTGCCCGCCGGTGTCGACGAGCCGGTAGTCGGCGGCGGTGAGGGCAGGGACGGTGGATCTGATCGATCCTCATCCCACCGGCCGAGGTGGCCGCCCGCAGCGACGGATCGCCCGAGGCCGCCGCGAGGTGGTCGGCGACGTCCACGAGCCCGGCGGTGCGCAGCGTGGCGGACACGATCCTGTTGCCGCGCCACAGCGCCTCGTCGGTCTCGCGGGGCAGACAGCGAGCAATCCGATCATGGAACGGTACGGTGGACCAGTCCGGTTCGTCGTCGCCGAGGGGGCAGTGGTTGACGTCCCCGGCGAGAACTCCGAGCGGGCCTGCGCGCAGCAGCCGGGAGGCGATCAGCTGGGCTTCCTGCGCGGCGGCCAGGGCCGAGTAGGGCGTCAGATGGACGCTGGCCACCGCGAGAGAGGTCGGCGTTCCCGGGATGGTCAGGACCGCCACGCCGAAGCCGTGCAGGGTCTCGGCGCCGTAGCGGGTCTCCCATCGGGTCAACCGGAGCCGGTCCGGTCGCCACAACAGCCCGGTGTGAAAGCCGGACCGGGACGGGGCAAGCAGGCCCCGCATCCCGAGATCGTGTTCGGCGGTGGACAGACCGCTGCGGTCGTCGTCCCAGCCGTTGGCCTCCTGGAGACACAGCAGGTCGGGCTGGACCGCGCGGATCAGTTCGGCGAGCGCCGGCCAGTGCGCGCCGGGTGCGCCGCGGCGGAGGTTCAGGCCCATCAGCGTCAAGGTCAGGGCTGCCGGGTGGGTCACGGGGTCTCCTCGGTGGTCGTAGAAAGCGCAGTGGCAGTGACGAGGGCGCCCACGGCGAGGACAGTTCCCGCTCCACACAGGGCGAGCGCCGGGCGGGGGCCGAGCAGGTGGGCGAGCCAGCCGACCAGGGGCGGGCCCAGCAGGTTGGATCCCGAGGCGATCGTGAACCACACCGCCATGACCCGGCCGGTGAACGCCCGATCGACCGCCTGGTGCAGGTAGCCCTGCGCGAGGACACCCCAGCCAAACGCCGGGACCGACGCGACGAGCAGCATGAGCACCAGCACTCCATAGCAGGGCGCGGTCGCCGCCGCGGCCAGCAAGGCACCGGCCGCGGCGACCCGGATCGGGGTGCCCCCCG
>NZ_CDWTNB010000152.1:0-9811 GCF_977947065.1 Frankia sp. CgJB1 | reverse complement strand
GCTGCCCTCGTCGACTTCACCAGTGGAATGACCCTCGGAACGGCCGGTAACACGCATGCGATCGATCTCGAGATCGCCGCGGCCGGAAACACCGAGGTCATCCGGGCGAAGATTCGGACGATGGAGAGTCTCGGGCTTCAGGACACCATCGAGGACATCCTGATCACGCTGGGTCGCCAGTATCACCTGATCCGGTTGTTGCAGAGCCATTCCGGCCGTGGCCTGTTCCTCTATCTGGTGCTCGACAAGTCGCGCGCGAACCTCGCGCTGGCCCGTCATCGGCTGCGCGCCGTCGAGTCGCAGCTCGACGTCTGAGTGCTTCCGGCGCCCGATCAGGCGGCGCGTCCTCGCCACGGGCCTGGTGCCGGCGCGCCGGTGACCGGACGACGGTGATAGGGATATGACGTGAATATGAGCGTGCCGACGCTGCGGATCCGTGGCGGCGTGCTGGTCGGTCCGACGGATGTCCGTGACGAGGTCTGGGTCGTCGACGGCCGGATCACCTTCTCCGCCCCCACCGGTGCGGCGGCCCGGGACGTACGGACGGTCTCCGGATGGGTGTTGCCCGGTCTCGTCGACGCTCACTGCCATGTCGGCCTCGCCGCGCACGGCGCCGTCGACAGGCCCACCACCGAGCAGCAGATCATCACCGACCGGGCGGCGGGCGCGCTGCTGCTGCGCGACGCCGGCTCCCCGGCCGACACCCGGTGGATCGACGCCCGTGACGACCTGCCCCGGCTGGTACGGGCCGGCCGGCACATCGCCCGGCCCCGGCGGTACCTCCGCAACTACGCGGCGGAGGTCGAGCCGGCCGACCTCGTCGCCGAGGTCCTCGCGCAGGCCGACCGGGGCGACGGGTGGGTGAAGCTCGTCGGCGACTGGATCGGCCGCGGGCTGGGCGACCTGGCGTCGTGCTGGCCCGCGGACGTGGCGAAGGCCGCGATCGACGCGGCGCACGCCGCCGGAGCCCGAGTCACCGCCCACTGCTTCGCCGAGGACTCCCTCGCGGATCTCGTCGAGGCGGGGATCGACTGCATCGAGCACGCCACCGGTCTCACCGAGCACACGATCCCGCTGTTCGCCGAGCGGGGGGTCGCCATCGTGCCAACCCTGGTGAACATCTCGACCTTCGAGGACATCGCCGCGGGCGCCGAGGCGAAGTTCCCCGCCTATGCCCGGCACATGCGCGCCCTGCACGCCCGGCGCCATGACACCGTGCGGGCGGCCTACGATGCCGGCATCCCGATCTTCGTCGGTACCGACGCCGGGGGAAGCCTCCCGCACGGGCTGGTCGCCGCGGAGGTGGCCGAGCTCCGCCTGGCCGGGCTGCCGGCGGCGGCCGCGCTCGACGCGGCGACCTGGGGGGCCCGCTCCTGGCTCGGTTATCCGGGCCTGTCCGAGGGCGCCTGGGCCGATCTGGTGGTGTATCCGAGCGACCCGCGGGCCGACGTCGCGGTGCTCGGCGCCCCGGACCTCATCGTCCTGCGCGGACGGCCGGTCTCTCCCTGAACGTCCCTGCGTCCCCCCGGGTACGCGGCCGGTCAGCGGGGAGCATCGAGGACCTGCCGGACCTTGTCCAGCAGGGTGCGTTCGGAGAAAGGTTTGGTCAACAGCGATACCCCCGGGTCCAGCTTTCCCTGCGCGGTGAGGACGGGATCGGCGTAGCCCGACATGTAGAGCACCCGGATGCCGGGTTGCTGGGCCCGGATGCGGTTCGCGAGTTCCCTGCCCTGCATGCGCGGCATGATGACGTCCGTGAGCAGCAGGTGGATGTCGCCCCGGTGCTCGATCGCGATCGAGCACGCGTCGGGGGCGGTGGAAGCCGCCAGCACCTCGTAGCCGTTGCGGCTCAGGATCCGCCGGGCGACCTCGAGCAACGCGGCGTCGTCCTCGGCGATTAGAATCGTCCCGCCGTGCCGGGCGGGCTCGGAGTCCGCCGGTCGTTGTCCGGCCGGGTCCTGCGACAGGTTCCGCATAAAATCACCGCAGTAGGTAATTTGCCGGTGGCATTTAGTGATCGGAGGAACCGTAGCATCGCTTTCGGTGGGTCGCCACCGCGCCGGCCAGGCCGTGTCAGCCCGAAGGCCGTGTCAGCCTGGCCAGGTTGTGGAGGTCACGGCTTGGCGCAGGATCTCGGTGAACGGCCGCGGGTCGAAGCCGGCCGCGTCGAGCCAGGAACCGGAATAGTACGTGTCGGCGTACCGTTCGCCGCCGTCGCAGATCAGGGTGACCACGCTGCCGCGGTGACCAGAGGACACCAGTTCGCAGGCGAGCCGCACCGCGCCCCAGAGGTTCGTCCCGGTGGAGGCACCCGTCCGGCGGCCCGTCAGCGTCTCCAGGAACAACATGGCCGCGACGGACGCCGCGTCGGGCACGGTGATCATCCGGTCGACGACGTCGGGGAGGAAGCTCGGCTCCACCTGTGGGCGGCCGATGCCCTCGATGCGGGAGTGCCCGCCGGTGGCGTGCGGGTCGCCGGTGGACCAGGCGCGGTGGAACGCCGAGCCCTCGGGATCGACGACGCACAGCGCGCAGTTGTGCTGCCGGTACCGCAGATAACGCCCGATCGTGGCGCTGGTGCCCCCGGTGCCGGCGCCGACGACGATCCAGGTGGGGATGGGATGGCGCTCCAACGCCATCTGATTGAAGATCGATTCGGCGATGTTGTTGTTGCCGCGCCAGTCCGTCGCTCGTTCCGCGTAGGTGAACTGGTCCATGTAGTGACCGTTCGTGGCCTCGGCCAGCCGCCTGGCCTCCGCGTACACCGTGGTGGCGTCCGCCACCAGATGGCAGCGACCCCGCTCACGTTCGATCAGGGCGATCTTCTGAGCGCTGGTCGAGGCGGGCATGACGGCGATGAAGGGGAGTCCGAGCATGCGGGCGAAGTAGGCCTCCGAGACCGCCGTCGACCCGGAGGACGCCTCGACGATCGTCGTCCCCTCCCGGATCCAGCCGTTGCACAGCCCGTAGAGGAACAGCGACCGGGCCAGGCGGTGTTTCAACGAGCCGGTGGGATGCGTCGACTCGTCCTTCAGATAGATGTCCACGCCCCGTTCCGCCGGCCACAGGTGCAGGGGGAACAGGTGGGTGTCCGCCGATCTGTTGGTGTCGGCCTCGACTCGGCGAATGGCCTCCCGAGTCCATCGGACGTCCTGTCTGGCGGGTGCATCACTCATGCCCTTCCCGTTCCCCGGATCATGCTTGGATGAAGATCTTTGTTCTTTCCGCCCGCCTTCGTCGATTCGTCGATCTGTGAGCTGTTTATCTCTTATGAATTCGTAATGAAGTAATTAATGCAAGCCAATATGCGTCTTCGCAGGTCACGGGCTCGCGAGGACCCCGAAGTGAACAAGTTATTTCATTCCGAATCCTATGGGTTAACGGCGCTATTGCGGGCTCTGTATCCGTAAGTTACCGGTTCGATGGTCGAGATGCGCCGTCCGTGGGTCGCCCCTACCGTCAAGCCATGCCGGTTACTCAAGGTTCCGGTGCACTGCCTGCCCGTCGGATCGTGTTCGTCCATGCTCATCCCGACGACGAGACGATCGCGACCGGGGCGACGATGGCCCGCTACGCCGCCGATCCCGACACCCAGGTGGTCCTTGTCACGTGCACGCTGGGCGAGATGGGCGAGGTGCTGCTCCCCGAGCTGACCAACCTGCGGGCGGACCGCGCGGACCAGCTCGGCGGATACCGGATCGGGGAGCTGGAACGGGCGTGTGCCGAGCTCGGTGTCAGCGACTACCGCTTCCTCGGGGGCGCCGGTCGTTGGCGGGACAGCGGCATGTTGGACAGCCCCGCGAACGACGACCCGCGCTGCTTCTGGCGGGCGAACATGGACGACGCGTCCGAGGCGCTCGTGCGGATCGTGCGGGAGGTTCGGCCGCAGGTGATGGTGACCTACGACACGATCGGGGACTACGGCCATCCCGATCACATCAGGGCGCACGACGTCACCGCCCGGGCCTTCGCCGACGCGGCCGATCCGGACTTCGCTCCCGACGCGGGTCCGACCTGGCAGGTCTCGAAGTTGTACGAGACGGCGCTGTCCCACTCCGCGGTCGAGTCCGCGGTGGACCGCATCTGGCGGTCCGACCTGGCGAAGACGGTCCCCGGGGGGATCACGATGCCCTCGGACATGCTGCTGTCGGTTCCCGATACCAAGGTCACCACGACGATCGAGGCGCCGGGCTTCTTCGCCGCGAAGATCGCGGCGATGCGGGCCCACCGCAGCCAGATGACCGTGGACGGATTCTTCTTCGCCCTGGTCGACGGGAACGGCCGGTCAGCGAAGGCCACCGAGAACTTCGTGCTGGCCCGGGGGACGGTGGGCCCGGGCTCGGGTTCCGGCGTGGAAACCGACCTGTTCGACGGAGTGGTGGCGCACTGATGTCGGAACAGGCCGCGAACGGGCCGCGAACAGATCGCGGGAGGGAATCTTGATGTACACCGGAAACATCATGTACGCCAGGGTCGGGGACCGCCTCGTCGTGCGTAATTCGGCAACGGGTCGTACCGAGCGCCACGGTGTGATACTCAAGATTCGCGGCGAGAGCGGCCGGCCACCGTTCATCGTCCGGTGGGACGACGGCCGCGAATCGTGGTACATCCCGGCGGCCTACGAATCGGTCGAGCTACGCCCCTGCCGCGACCGGCGGCCCGGCTGAGGACCTCCTCGGGGGGAGGGGTGCCGCCCACTGATCGTCGTCGGCGGGCGGCACCCGGCATCACCCCCGGATCCTACTGCCTGGAGTAGAGCTGTTTATAGCGGGCGCCCGCCTGCCGGTTCAGGTAGAGACACGCGGCGCTGAGCGGTCGGTACAGGTTCGAACCGACGTTGTTCGGGTCGCAGTTGTTGAAGTAGTACTCGTAGGCCAGCCCCTTGCCGGCATGGGCCACGAACCAGTCGTACATCCACTGGACGTAATTGGCGTTGTCGCCACCGCCGTTGTTTCCGCTGCTACTCACCACCCCCCATTCGCCGACACCGAAGAGCTTGTTGTGCGCGCGGGCGAAGTTGAACCAGTAGTTCAGCCCACCGGGGGCGTTAGCCTGGGCGTCGAACTCGGCCTTCGTCCTGGACGGCGGCCAGTGGTCGTACGCGTCGAGGCCGACCCCGTCCACCCAGGCGTCACCCGGGTACATGTCGATCGGGTTGTGGCTCGGCGGGTTCTGCGAGTAGTGAGCGTTGAGGCACCAGCACAGGATGGGGTCCGGCTCCGCGGTCGAGTTGATGGCGTCCGCGACGTGGCGCCAGCAGTTGATGTAGGCCGTGGGGTTGGTGGCGGACCACTCGTACCAGTTGCCGTTGCCCTCCCAGGCGAGCCGCAGGTAGGAGTTCTGCCGGCCGTAGGCGTTCAGGACGCGGCCGAAGGTTTTCCAGTACTCGTCGTAGGCCCCGGTGGCGCACGTCTCGTTGCTGGCGCCGATGTTCTCCGGGAAGGGTGGGATGGAGATGATCAACCGGCCGGGCCAGGTGGCGAAGGTCCGCAGCAGGTCCACCGGCTGGCTGACGTTCCCCCAGTTGTTCCGGGTGGTGTAGAGCAGGGTGAAGTCACAGGGCGCGCCGCGCCAGGTGCAGAACGACTCCAGGTTCTGCTGGTTCATCACCGGGTCGGGATAGGTGCCGGTCAGCCACCCTTTGCCCGAGCGGGGCCCGGCGTAGGACGGCGGGGCCGGCGGCGGGTTCGCTCCGGTGGTGATCTCCGCCCGGTCGAAACCGACGTTGTTGCCCCTCGAGGAGGTGCTGCGCTGCCCGGTGTTCGTCAGCGTCAGGGTGTGCGTGCCGGCGGTGAGCTTGTCCGAGCTGTAGAGCAGGGTGATGGTCGCGTTCGGCGAATAGGTGTCGACGCTGGTGGGCAGGCCGCCGTCCAGGCGAACCGTGCTGAATCCCCCGATCGGGCCCTTGGCGCCGTAGAGGTTGACCTGCGTTCCACTGAAGCGGATCGTGGCAACTCTACCGGCGGTCGCCGAGTAGTAGAAGCTGTTGTTCGGAGAGGTAATGCAGCCGCTGCACTTCGCCCACCCCGCCGAGTAGGAGACCTGGTTGGTGCCGGTGCCGATGGTGCCGTCCTCGATGATCGTCGGGGTCTGCGCACGGGCAGGTCCGGTCAACGCCCCGGTCACCAAGGCCACGGTGAGGGTGAGCAGCAGACCGCCGAGCCGGTGGCGACGTGCTCGAGTCCGCGCATGACGGCCGTTCGAATATCTCCTGGGTTGGGACGCCGTCCCGTCCCGTTGATCCTCTGTACGCATTCTCCAGTCCTGTCCTGGGTTGTGGAACGCATGTCGAGCTTGTCGATGAAAGCTGACTCAACCAGGAAGGACGCTAGATCAGTGGTTCGCGGGCATGGCCGAACGCCGTTGTCCGGAGATTCGACGCGGACTTCTCCAGGCGTGGGCGAAGACTTGTGACGTTGTCTTTCCCATCGGTTCCGGCGGAACGTGCGCAGCCGGGTTGCGCAGGTTTTTCGCCTGCGGCAGCGATGTCACCGGTTCTGGCGGTTCTTTGGGACCGGCGCAGGAAAATCGTGATCCGTTCGACCCGGCAGGCAGAGTGCCAGTGGTCAGAGCACCGACGGTCAGAGCAGGGTACCGAAGACCTGCGTCCAGTAGAAACTGAATTCGCCGCCGGTGGCCTGCCCGACGCCGATTTGGCGCAGCCGCGGGATGAGGATGTTCGCCCGGTGGCCGGGGCTGTTCATCCATCCCGTCACCACCTCGTCCGCGCTGTTCTGGCCGGCGGCGATGTTCTCGGCGACCTGGGCGTAGCGGTAGCCCAGGGCGCTCACCCGGTCGGACACCGTGCGTCCCTCCGGGCTGGTGTGCGCGAAGAAGCCACGGGTCGCCATGTCCACGCTGTGCGCCTCCGCGGCAGCGGCCAGACGGTCGTCGACGGTCAGCGGCGCGAGACCCTCCCGGGCGCGCTCGGCATTGGTGAGCGTGACGACCCGCGCGAGCACGAGGGTCAGACCGCCCTCCCCGGTACCCCGACCCGTGGAGTCGGGGTACCGGCTTGGGGCACGGCGTTGGCCCTGGTCGTGTTGGCCTTGGTCGCCGTTGCCGCCGTCGTCGACGGCGACTCCGAAGTCCCGGGCGAGACCGGCGAGGCCGTCCGCGTACCCCTGCCCCACCGCCCGGATCTTCCACGCGGGGCCGTGCCGGTAGATCTCCACCAGCGTGACCACGATCTCGCGGGACAACGGCGGCGGCGCGAAGCGGGCGATGAGGGCATCATGATCATTATGGATGGTGACGGCGAGAGCTGGCAGCCGTCCGAAGGGCGTCGTACCGTCCTCGGGGCTGGCGGCGATCACGACACGTTCGGCGCCCGGGCGCAGCCGGCCCGGATCGACGGTCACCGCGCTGCCCGAGAGCGCCACGCCCGGTGCTCTCGACTGGTTGTAGAACACGAAGTCGCTGTCCGCGGCGACCTTGCCGTTCGCGCCGGTGACGAGCGCACAGACGTCGAAGGGACCGGCGAGCCGGACCGAGACAGGGCCGGGAGGCAACGGCCCGTTCGCGCCAGGTACCAGGTCCCTCATCCGTTTCCACCCCTGTAGCCGTGTTCGTCCGCCATCGAGCGTTCGTCCGATGGTGCCATCCCGGGCGTTCCGCGGTATGTCCGCGTTCCGTCACCCCTGGCCAATCCGTGGGGTTGGGTGGCTTTTGCGAGGTTCGGTAGCTCTCATGGGATTCGGTGGCCGTTGTGGGGTTCGGTGGCTGTTGTGGCTGGTTTGATTGCCTTGTCGGTCTGTCCGGTCGTACCGTCACCTCGGTTGCCATGATTACGTGATCAATGGCCTGGCTGCGAATTTTCCGGTGGGCTCACGCCGCTCATCGCGATCGAGGAGGGCCGGCGACCATTGGTGGGGGGCCACTGAGGGGATGATCGAGGCGCCGTTCCGCGGTGCCCGGAGCAGGGTGGGCCGCCGTTGAACGACGTCATGGGCTACGCCCTGCTCAGCCTGGGCACGGGCGCGCTCTACGCCCTCGTGGCCTCGGGTGTGGTGGTCATCGCCCGTGGGGCCGGTGTGCTCAACCTGGCCCAGGGCGCGCTGCTGGCCTGGGCGGCCTATGCCTTCCATGGGCTGCATGCGGGGTGGGGGCTGCCGCTCGGCCTCGCGGCGCCGCTGGCCGTGCTGTCGACGACCGCCATCGGGGTCGTGTTCCACCTGCTGGTGATGCGGCGGCTGCGCGAGGCGACCTCGCTGCTGCGGCTGATGGCGACGCTCGGTCTGCTGATCATCTTGCAGTCGTCGCTGACGCTGATGTTCGCCGGTGCCGTGCGCACCTCCCCGACGGTGCTGCCGACCGGCAGGATCACGCTGTTCGACGAGCCCGTCGGCGTGTCCGTGTTTGTCCGGCTGGCCGTGGTCGCCGTGCTGGTCGCGGGGCTCTGGGCGGTGTTCCGGTTCACCACAGTGGGCCTCGCCGCGACGGTGGCGGCGGAGAACCTCCGGGCCGCCGCGACCTTCGGCTGGTCGGCGGACACCGTCGCCGCCGCGGCCTGGGGCGCCGGCAGCGCGCTGGCCGGTCTCGGCGGGGTCCTGCTCGCGCCGCTGCAGAACCCGTTGTCCTCAGCGAACCTGCTCCTGCTCATCGTCCCGGCGCTGGCGGTCGCGCTGGTCGCGCGGTTCCGCTCCTTCCCGATGGTGCTGGCGGGCGGGCTCGCCCTCGGGGTCGTCGAGGTGGAGACCCAGTTCCAGCTGGTCGCCGAGCATCCCTGGTGGCGCGGAGCCGACCGGGCCGTGCCGCTGGCGGTCATCGTCTTCTACCTCGCGATCCGCGGGCGGGGAATACCCGAACGCGGCCACCTCGCCGAACGTCATCCTGCCCTCGGCAGCGGCCGGGTGCATCCGCGCGCCCTCGCGGTCACCGTGGCGGCCACTCTGGCGGCGATCTGGTGGCTGCTGCCGGTCGACTGGGTCGACGCGAACGCCCTGTGGGCGCTGGTCATCCTGTCCGTCGTCGTGCTCGTCGGGTTCACCGGGCAGTTGTCCCTGGCGCAGCTCGCCTTCTCCGGCATCGCGGCGTTGATCGCCGGACGGCTCGTCGCGACCCGCGGCTGGCCGTTGGAAGCGGCCATGCTCGTCGGGGTCGTCGGCACGGCCGCGGTCGGACTGTTGTTCGCCCTGCCGGCGCTGCGGACCCGGGGCCTGCAGTTCGCGGTGGTGACCCTGGGCCTGGGCACCGCCGTCGACGCTCTGCTGTTCCAGCGCGGCTACCACTCCCCGGCGCCGAGGAGCGCGGACTCCATCGGTTCGCTGTTCGGCGATCTGGCCTCCCCGGAGGGCACGGTCGTCGGCCGTCAGACGTTCCTCGGCATCGAGCTGGACAAGGTTGCCAACCCCCGCGGGTTCGCGACCGTCTCCGTCCTCGCCTTCGTCCTCGTCGCGCTGGCCGTCGCCAACCTGCGGCGCGGGCGCGCGGGCCGGCGGCCGATCGCGGTACGGACCAACGAGCGGGCCGCCGCCGCGCTCGGCATCAGCGTGGTCGGCGCGAAGCTCTACGCCTTCGCGCTGTCGGCGGCCATCGCCGGATTCGGCGGGGTGCTCTACGCGTTCTACGTCTACGGGGAGCGCGGGAACATCGACTACGGCGGTGGCGCCTTCGCGCCGTTCTCGTCGATCATGCTTATCGCCTACGCGGTGGTCGGCGGGGTCGGCTGGGTCAGCGGGGCGTTCGCCGGGGCGACGATGGCCGCCGGGGCGCTCGCGACCCGGCTCGGCGGCTGGGTCGGCGACCTGCTCGCCCGGCTCGGCGTGCTGCTGCGGGTCGTCGTGGCGGCCCTCGCCGGGCTGCTCGGCCT
>NZ_CDWTNB010000151.1:0-9865 GCF_977947065.1 Frankia sp. CgJB1 | reverse complement strand
ACCTTCGGCGTGATGGACCGGCTGCACTGGCTGGTGCACTTCACGTCGTTCGACGCCTACCAGGAACTGACCGACCTGGAGCGCACCGACGACGAATTCCGCACGTTGATGACCAGGGACTACATCTCGCCCGTCAAGGGTGGGGGCGGCTGGGGCCGCACCTTCATGCCGGGCACGATCGAGGACACCCTGCTGGTGCCCTACCAGTACCCGGCCGGCTGAACCCCCGGCGTCGTCGATGAGGGTCTGGGTCTTCCCCGGTCAGGGGTCGCAGCGCGCAGGGATGGGTGCGGAGCTGTTCGACCGGTTCCCGGAACTGGTCGCCACCGCCGACGACGTGCTGGGCAGGTCGGTGCGTGAGCTGTGTCTGTCGGACCCGGCGGGCGAGCTGGCCGACACGCGGTGGGCGCAGCCGGCGATCTTCGTCGTCAACGCCCTCGCCCACCGGGCCGTGTCCGAGCGGGAACCACCGCCCGACTACCTGGCCGGGCACAGCCTCGGTGAGTACAACGCGCTGCTCGCCGCCGAGTGCTTCGACTTCGCCACCGGCCTGCGCCTGGTGCGGCGGCGCGGTGAGCTGATGGGTGAGGCGGCGGGTGGCGGGATGGCGGCCGTGGTCGGGCTCGACCCGGACGAGGTCACCGCGCTGCTGCACCGGTGCGGGGTCGCCGACAGGGCCCAGGTCGCCAACGAGAACTCGGTCACCCAGGTGGTGGTGTCGGGTGAGGCCGAGGCGATCCGTCTGGTGCGCCACGCGGTCCGCGAGCTGCCCGGAAAGCGGTGCGTCCCGCTCGCCGTCAGCGCGGCGTTCCACTCGCGGTACATGGCGGACGCGGCGCGTCGGTTCGGCGAGCACCTGGCGGGCGTCGTGTTCCGTGACCCGGCCGTGCCGGTGATCGCGAACGCGACCGCCGCGCCGTACCCGGTGGGCGGGGTGGCCGCTCTGCTGGCGCGGCAGATCGACAGCCCGGTGCTGTGGCGGAGGTCGATGCGCGAGCTGATCCGACGTGGGGTCACCGAGGCGCGCGAGGTCGGCGACGCCAGGGTTCTCACCCCGCTGTGGCAGGCCGCGGTGGCCGAAGGTCCCGAGCCGGACGGGGCCGCGGCGGCCGACGGTCCTGGGCCGAACGGGGCCGCGGTCGGACGTTCCGGGTGGGACGCGGTCGTGGTCGGGGGTTCCGCACCAGCCGCGCCGGCACCGGCGGCACCGGCGGCGAACGGTCATGCCCAGCCGGAACGCGAGGTCGACCCGGACGCCGCCGCGCTGGGCAGCGCCCGGTTCCGGGCGGCCTACGGCCTGCGGTACGCCTACCTCGCCGGTGCGATGTTCCGTGGGGTCGCGTCGGTCGAGTTGGTCACCCGCATCGGGCAGGCCGGGCTGTTGGGCTACTTCGGGTCCGGCGGACTCGATCTGGCCGAGGTCGAACGCGCCGTGCTGCGGCTCGCCGGCACGCCGGGCCTGACCTACGGCGTCAACCTGCTGCACGACCTGGCCGACCCGGCGGGCGAGGAAGCGGTCGTGGACGTCCTGCTGCGCCACGACGTGCGGTTCGCCGAGGCGGCGGGGTTCACCTCCGTCACTCCGGCGGTGGTGCGGTTCCGGTTCGCCGGGGCGCGCCGCGGGCCGGACGGGGCGCCGGTCGCGGTCCGCCATGTCCTGGCGAAGGTGTCCCGGCCGGAGGTGGCGGCTGCCTTCATGGCCCCGCCGCCGGCCGACCTGCTGCGCGGCCTGGTGGACCGGGGCGCGCTGACGCGCGGCGAGGCGGAGGTGGCGCGGCGCCTGCCGGTGGCCGGTGAGGTGTGCGTCGAAGCCGGCTCGGGCGGGCACACGGACGGGGGAGTGGCGCTGACCCTGATCCCGTCCCTGGCCCGGCTACGCGAGCGGGTGGTGGCCGAACACGGCTACAGCGACGGGGTGCACCTCGGCGCGTCGGGCGGTCTGGGTGCGCCCGAGGCGGTGGCGGCGGCGTTCGTGCTCGGCGCGGACTTCGTGATGACCGGCTCGGTCAACCAGTGCTCGCCGGAGGCGGGCACCTCCGACGCGGTCAAGGACCTGTTGTCCGGCCTGGACGTGCAGGACACCACCGACGCCCCGGCGGGCGACCTGTTCGAGCTGGGCTCGCGGGTGCAGGTGGTCCGCAAGGGCACGCTGTTCGCGGCCCGCGCCAACCGGCTCTACCAGCTCTACCGGCAGCACGGCGGCCTGGAGGAGCTGGACGCGGGCACCCGGGCTGCCCTGGAGCGGGACTGCTTCCGGGCGCCGCTGGAGCAGGTGTGGAAGCAGACCCGCGAGCACTACCTGGGCATGGGGCGTCCCGACGAGGTGGAGCGCGCCGAACGAGACCCCAAGCACCGCATGGCGCTGGTGTTCAGGTCCTACTTCGCCCGTACCAACCGCCTGGCCACCGCGGGCGACGAAGCCGAGCGGGCGAACTTCCAGATTCACTGCGGCCCGGCGATCGGCGCGTTCAACCGCTTCGTCGCCGGGACGCCGTTGCAGGACTGGCGCGCGCGCCACGTCGATCTCATCGCCGAGCGGCTCATGGTCGGCGCGGCCCACGTGCTGCGGGAAAGACGAGCGGCGCTCACCGGTGCCGCGTCACGAGAATGAGGGAGAAGCAGTGACCGAAGTCGGCAACGGGACCCCCACCGTGCGCTCAGCTCTGCACCAGACGAGCCAGCCGGTAGACCGGGTGCTGCACTCGGGTAACTGCGGCGTCCTGGTGCAGCGTTCGGCCCAGATCGCCGCCAGCCAGGCAGACCTGGCGCGCGACCTCGCGCGTGAGGCCGCGCAGTTCGTCAACGGCAAGCAGGACGGCCTGGCGACGGTATTCGTCTACGAGGATACCTTCGGCGTCAAGGACCGCGTGCACTGGCTGATCCACCTGCGGTCCCTGGAGGACTACGACGCTCTGGTCCATCTCGGGGGCGCGCCTGACCTGCGCGACGGCGTGCTGGGCGGCTACGTGGCGCATCAGCGGGCCCGGGACTGGGGGGCAGCGTTCGTACCCGGCAGCGTCGAGGAGCACATGATGTTCCCGCAGCGGTGGGGCATGTTCGGCACGGCGACCGAGGCGATGGCCAAGGACCCGTCCCTGAGCCCCCTGAAGGCCGACTCGCCGGTGCCGTGGTTCGAGGTGCTGGGCGCGGCCCACCAGACCGCGCAGGATCCGGACCGGATCCTGACCACCGCCAGCGCGGGTGTGATCATGCACCGCGTGATCGACTTCAGCTACCAGTTCCGCGCCGAGGCGCGGCTGTTCGCCCGGACGGTCGCGGAGAACATGAACCTCAACGCGACCGGCCACGCCACGGCGCTGGTGTTCGAGGAACTGTTCGGCCCCATGGAGCGCGTGCACTTCTTCATCCACATGAAGCACCTGAGCAGCATGTACGTGCTCATGGGCATCGATGCGCGCACGGATCCCACCGCGCCGCGCGCCGCCTACATGCGGGACTGGGTGTCGCCCGAGCGGGGTGCGGGCGGCTGGGACCGCATCATCCGCGAGGGCGGCGGCCGGGACCACGCGCTGACCGCGCAGCAGTGGGGCTAGCGAGGACGCGCGAAGGGGAGGAAACCCGGCCGGGTTTCCTCCCCTTTTCCGTGCGATGTGACGAACCGCCCGACGCGGGCCCGCGCCCGGCGGCGTGGGAGGGGCCCGCGGGGCCCCTCCCGATCCGCTGTCAGACCATGGTGGTGATGCAGAACGGGTGCCCGGCCGGATCCTGGAGGACCCGCCACCTGACTGGAAAACCCAGCGCAACGTGGGCAGGCTCGTGCCCACCAGGGCACTTGGCCGCTGGTGGGGGTGATGGCAACGGGTGCGATGCGGCTGTTACCGGTCCTTCTACCGGCGAGCGGCGTTGGACGGGCGAGCGATCTCGCTGGCGGGTGGCCGTCAGGGCGCGGGTCAGGCGGCGGCGAGGGCCGCGGCCTGCTCCGGGGAGATACCGAGGTTCTTCATCTGGCGGGCGGCGGCGCGGCTGCGCCGCTCGGGGTCGCCTTGGCGGGCGTAGTAATCCTCGCCGAGGTCGCGGAATGGTACTGCTGGATTACTCAACAGCTCCCAGATAATTGAGCCGCGCTGTCGCGACGACTGCCTTCAGCGCCCCGCGGCGGCGTTTGAGTCGCCGGTGGCGGGCACCGGTAAAGGTGTGGGTCCGCCCGGCGACGACCGCGGTCGTCGCGAGGATCCGGCGCGGGTAGCGGTTGCCTTTACCGGTCCGGCCCATGCGCAGCGAGCCACCGGACTGGATCGTGCGCGGGGTCAGCTTTGCCCAGGACACCAGATGGCCCTTGGTGGGGAACTGGGACATGTCCGTGCCGATCTCCGCAAGGATGATCCGCGCGGCGTCCAGGCTGATCCCGGGGATCGCGTCGAGCAGCGCGACCAGACAGGGTCCGGTCATCCCCGCCGGCCAGGCGGGCCGGGCCGGTGCGGCGGACGGGACGATCTCGCCGGTGGCCGGGTCGACCGTGCCGTCTTCGCCGCCGAAGGTCTCGGTGGTGGTTCGGGTGGCGGGAGCGGCGATCTCGACGTGGCCCTTGGGCATGGGCAGCGTGGCGACGTACTGCTCGATCCGCGCGGACAGCGAAGCGATCTTTGTGTCGATCTCGTCGATCTGCTCGAGGTAGACCTTGAGCTGGAAGGCGTGGTGGTCGGAGAACTGGCCGGTTAACGCGGCGATCAGCGTCTCGCGGGGTGCCTTCAGCCCGCGGGAGAGGTCCGCGAGCCGGCGCGGGTCGCGCTCGCCGGCGACCATGGCGTCGAGCATCCGCCGCCCGGAGAGCCCGAAGATGTCCGAGATCACCGCCGAGAGCTTGACCAGGGCCAGTTCGAGGACCTTCTCGACTCGCTGCTTGGCCCGGGTCCGGTCCGCGACCAGGTCCGCGTTCATCCGGGTGAGGTCGCGCAACTCCCGGATCTCCTTCGGGGGGACGAACGAGGCGCGCAGCATGCCCCGCTCGGTGAGCTTGGCCAGCCACACGGCGTCGAGTTTGTCCGTCTTGGGACGTCTTGGGACGTTCTTGGGACGTTCTTGGGACGTTCTTGACGTCGCGAGCGTTGACCAGAACGACGTCCAGGCCCCGTTCTTCGAGGAAGAAATACCATAACCGCCAGTAGTCGGAGGTGCTCTCGGGCGTGACCCGCTCGATCCCCTCGCGGACCAGTCTGTCGGCCAGTTCCACCACCGCCGGGTAGGTCGCCGGCACGTCGAGGACCGCTGTGCGCCGCTTGCCCTTCTTCCCGTACGGCATGCGGATGCACACCTTGCCCGCCTTCTTGGCGACGTCGATGGCGGCGACGCGCTGGAGGATCTGCTCATCCTCGTCGTCGGGCAGCTCCACGCCCTCCACACCAACCCCCTTCAGGTCGACTACTAGAAGCAGCCGTCCGGGGACCGAAAGCAATCATATTCTGACTGGCGTGCTCGGAGCACAGGTGGCGACCCGTAAGGTCAGGATCCCTCGCCAAACTGAAAATCGGCCTCAAGGCCAGGAAGCGGACGGCGTTGGACGGACGGCCGGCGCCGACCTTCCCAGACCGCTTGGCAGGGCAGACCTTCGGCCAGGGGAAGCCGGTCACGCGCTCGCCGACAGGTGTACACCGGCACCATGGCGGCGCGATCCCGGGAGGCCGCCAACAGCCCGGGGCCCTGGCAGGGCCCGATCGACCAGCCGGACCGACCGCGGCAGCACCAGCCCTTTCACGCCGCAGGCGGCGTGCCCGAAGGGCCAAAGAAACTGAGAGGTGGCAGCGGTACTCGGCCGAGGTGCTGCCGTCGTTCCTCGCGGAGATGGACCTGCCGCTCGCCGAGCCGGTGCTCGAGGCGATCCGCAACGCGCTCGACCGCGGCGACCTGGGCTACACCTTCACCACCAGCTCGCAGCTGCAGTCGGTGTTCGCGAACTGGCTGCGCTGCCGGTTCGGCTGGTCGGTGGATCCGGCGATGGTGATCCCGTTCCCGGACACCATGCGGGTGGTCGAGGTCGCGCTGGAGCAGTTCACCGAGCGGGGGGACGCGGTGGTGGTGGACGTCCCCGCCTACCCGCCGTTCTTCGAGGCTGTCACCGCCGCCGGGCGCGTGCTGGTGCCCAACGGCATGAAGCTGCGGGACGACGGCTGGCGGCTGAACCTGCCCGGCCTGGCCAAGGCGTTCGCCGACGGGGCCAGCACCTACCTCATGTGCAATCCGCACAACCCGACCGGCAGGGTGTTCACCGAGTCCGAGCTGCGCGCCGTGCTGAGGCTGGCGGAGCGGCACTTGGCGGTGGTGATCTCCGACGAGGTGCACGCGCCCCTGGTGTACGCCGGGCGTGAGCACGTCCCGATCTCCTCACTGCCCGGGGCCGCGGCCACCTCGTCGGTCACCGCGATGTCGGCGAGCAAGGGCTGGAACATCTCCGGCCTGAAGTGCGCGCTCGCCGTACCCGGCAGCCCCGCCGACCACGAGCGCCTGATGGGTATGCGGCCCCGCGACCGCGACGGCGTGGGCATCCTGGGCGTCGAGGGCAGCGTCGCCGCGTTCGCCGGCGGCGACCTGTGGCTGCGGCGGACGATGCGCTACCTGGAGGGGAACCAGCGGATACTCGCTGACCTGCTGGGCTGTTTCGGCTCCGACGTCACCCACCACGCCTCGGACGGCACCTACCTGGCGTGGCTGGACTGCCGCCGCATGGCCGACCGTCTGGGCATCGCCGACCTCGGCCAGTTCTTCCTCGACGTGGGCAAGGTCGCGGTCAACGATGGCAGGCTGTACGGGGCCGAGGGCTTCGTCCGGCTCAACGTCGCCACGCCGCGCCCGGTGCTCGAGGAGCTGGTGCGGCGGATGGAGAAGGCGGTGCGCCAGGTGGAGCAGCCTGCCGGCACCGACGACCGGCACTCGCTGCCGAAGGTGCCCGCCACCGGCGTGCTGCCCTGATGGTGAGGTCGGCGGCCACGTGCGCTGGGGGCCAGGTACGCCGTTCGTCACTCGCGTTGGTCACCCGCGTCGGGTCAGAGGAGGCACGGTGCGGCCGTTGGCCGAGTCCTGCAGTAGCTACTCGAACCGCTTGGCCCGGGTCTGGTCCTTCTTGGCGCTGGTCACCCACCAGATGGCGGCCTTGCGGTAAGAGGCTGGCTGGCTCTGGAAGAAGGTCCACGCCGCGTCGTCGGCCTTCAGCCGCTGCTCCTGGTCGGGCTCGAAGGCGACAGAGTCCCCGTTCTGCTCGTAGGAATACGACCCGGCCTTCGCCTCGGACCGATCCTGGAGCGCCTTTTCCCCGGCGGACCGCATCCGCCCCTCGGCACGCAGCTCCGCCACACGCCTGCGGTTCACGTCGCTCCACACGCTGCCGGGCTTGCGCCGCGTGAACCGGATGACGTAGTGCTGCTCATCCACCCGCTGGCGCCTGCCCTCGATCCACCCCACGCACAACGCCTCGTCGACCGCCTGGGCCCACGTGATGCCGGTTCTGCCTGCTCCCTTCTTGTAGAAGCCGACCCACGCCTCACCTGCCGTCTCGTGATTGGCCTCCAGCCAGCTGCGCCATTCGTCGGGATCCGCGAAGTACGTGGCCTTGGGTTCCGGGCTACTGGACAAGACCCCTCCCGGGAGATCGCTATTGTGGCCGATGCTACCCGGCTTGTGACGTTGTGACGTGCGTCTCTTAAAGACCAAGCTGGTAGAGAAGGCGGTCTGACTGCAAACATGTCGGAATGTCGCCCGGTACGTCGACCCAATTGTCCTCAAGCGTCACCGCAGAGCATGTTATGGTCAGGGCCGCGCAGAGATGACGCTACGTTGTGATCGGTGACGTTTTGTAGACGTGCTGTGGGGTGACTCGGGGCGCCCTAGGCGACACAGCGCGAGCGAAGCGTCCCTTTCCCCATGCGTACCTGGCACGGGCCGCGCAAACCAGCTCCGCACGCCCAGATATCGGTTCGAGGAACACGGCAAAGCTCTTCGAGAAAAACTTCCGGTCGTTGAATTACCGAAAACCTGGCCGGCCGTAGTGACGGAAGTGGCCTTCCGGTCGGATGATGAAAGCGCGACCAACCAAAACCCGACCAAGAAGGCCATCTCGTGCCATCATGCCAGACCGGCGCCGCGCTGTCGAACGGCCACGACCAGGCCATCGACGGAAAAGCCGCCCGACTTCTCGAAATGCTGCGCCAGGTAAAAGACTTCCGCGCCGACCGTGGGAAGGTCTACGACCTTCCTTTCGTGCTCGCCGTCACGCTCGTCGCGACGCTCGCCGGCGCCACGGGATACCGGCAGATCGGAAGGCGCGCGGCCGACCTCCCGCAATGCCTGCTCGCCCAGCTCGGCGTACCCTACGACCATTTCACGGCGGCCTACGCCGCACCGAGCGAGTCCACCATCCGCGACGTCCTCACCCACGTGGACGCGGACCTGCTCGACCTGGTCACCTGCGCCTGGATCCACGACTGCGCGACCCGCGACCACGACGGGGACCTCGTGATCGCGCTGGACGGCAAGGTGCTGCGCGGCGCGTGGACCGACGAGAACAAGCAGGTCAAGCTGTTCGCGGCCATGACCCACGACACCGGCGCGGTGGTCGCGCAGACCCTGGTACCCGACGACACGAACGAGATCACCCAGGTCGCCAACCTCGTGAAGAACCTCCACCACACCCGCGGCCGGACGATCGCCACAGCCGACGCGGCCCACGCACAGTTCAGGACCGCCATCCTGCTCAGAAAACGCGGGATCGACTACTGAGCTTTAAATTTCGGGGTCAGGGCGGTTTTCTGTAGCTGTCTACCAGCGGGTTTGGGGCGGGTAGACCAGTTGTATGAGGTACGCGACGGGTGGCGGGTTGACGCCCGCCGATCAGGTGGAACGTGAACGGGTCCGGTTGGCCGCGGCCAGCCGGTTCGCGGCGGGGGCGAGCCAGGCCGAGGTCGCCCGGGAGTTCCGGGTGACTCCGAAGACCGCGAGCCGCTGGCACCACGCGTGGGAGATCGGGGGTGAGGCCGGGTTGCGGTCGGCCGGGTCGGGGTCACGGTGCCGGTTGGATGATCGGGACCTGGCCCGGTTGGAGGCGATCCTGCGCCGCGGTCCCGGACCGTACGGCTGGGATGATCAGCGGTGGACGTTGGCCCGGATCGCCCAGGTGATCGAGCGGGAGTTCGGGGTGTCCTACACGCTGGCCGGGGTGTGGCTGCTGTTGGACCGGCACGGCTGGTCGTGTCAGCTTCCCGCCCGCCGGGCGGTCGAACGCGATGACACCGCGGTCCAGACGTGGACGGAGCAGGAGTGGCCGGCGGTAAAAAGACCGCGGCGACCCAGGATGCCTGGGTCTGTTTCCTCGACGAGACAGGGCAGAGCCTGAGGCCGCCACGGGCACGGACCTGGGGTCGACGTGGGCGGACACCGGTGGTGCGGGTACCCGGCCGGAGCAGGTCCGGGCGGGTGAGTGTGGTTGCCGATGGTCTGCTACCGGCCCGGGTGGCGGCCACGGCTGCTCTACCGGGCCCGGATCTGGCGTAGTCGTCCCGGGGAGCGCAAGGGCATCGGCTGGGAGGACTGCCGGAATCCGCTGGCCGCCGCGCACGCGCAGCTTCCCGGGGGCCGGCTGATCCTGGTCTGGGACGGGGTGAACATCCACCGCCAAGCGGAGATGGCCGCGTTTCTACAGGAACACGCAGATTGGGTGAGCGTGGTGGCGTTGCCGGCTTATGCCCCCGAGCTGAACCCGGCGGAGGGGGTGTGGTCACAGATCAAGCGGACCGCGCTGGTGAACCTGGCCGCCCGCACCCTCGACGACGTCCACCGGGCGGTCAAGCACGGGCTGAAACCAGGGCGCCGTCAAAGGGATAGTCATTAAATAAGTTGATCATTTGATCTGTGTTTGGGG
>NZ_CDWTNB010000150.1:0-9895 GCF_977947065.1 Frankia sp. CgJB1 | reverse complement strand
GGCATACCCCGCCGGACCGGTCGATCCTGCCGGGACCGCCCGGCTCAGCGGCGGCGCGGTCCGGTGCCGGCGGAGGAGGTCTGTCCCGGGGCGGACCGTCCGGCCGAGCTACCACTCGATGGAGGCGGCACCATCGGCCCGATGTCGCCGTCCGGCGCGGTGTCCAGATCGACGATGACGGGAGCGTGGTCGCTCGTCCCGACACCCTTGCGGGCTGCTCGGTCCACCCAGACCGCGCGCACGCGGCCCGCCACGTCGGCGGTCGCCAGAGCCAGGTCGATGCGCATCCCAAGGTTCTTCGGGAAACACAGTTGGCGGTAGTCCCAGTAGGTGTAGACGGCGTCGTCGGGCCAGCGGGCCCGCAGCACATCGATGAGCCCGGCGTTGACGAGTTCTGCGAGTGCCGCGCGTTCCGCCGGGGTGACGTGGGTGGCGCCCTCGAACTGGGTGATGTCCCAGACGTCGGCATCCGTTGGCGCGATGTTGAAATCACCCAACGCCATCACCGCGCCCTGGGCCGTGGCCTCGGCCACCACCTCGCGCAGCGCGGCGAGCCAGGCCAGCTTGTAGGCGTAATGAGGGTCGTCGATGGTCCGGCCGTTGGGTACGTACAGCGACCAGATCCGGATGCCGCCGCAGGTCGCGGCGATGGCGCGAGGCTCGGGACCGGGAAAGCCCGGAGCGCCCGGAAGACCCCGCGCGACGTCGTCGAGGGTGTCTCGCGACAGGATCGCCACGCCGTTCCACCGGCCGTCGCCGTGATGGGCGACCCGGTAGCCCCGGCGGAACAGATCCTCGTCGAACAGCTCCAAGAAGGCGTCGTCCGACAGCTTCGTCTCCTGCAGGCACACCACATCCGGCTCGGCCCGGTCGAGCCATTCGATCAGGCGGGCCTGCCGAGCCTTCGCAGAGTTGATGTTCCACGTCGCGATCCGCACATCTGTTGACGGTAGTCCCAGGGTCCGACAGGTCTGCTGGGCATGTCGGGTCTGGGATGATGGTCGTCATGGGAATGAGCCGGCGTGTCGACAATGACGCTGTGGGCCGAGGCGCTGTTGCTGGCCGGCCGTACGTCATCTGCAGCTGCGCGATGTCGTTGGACGGGCACATCGACGATAGCTCGGATGAGCGGCTGATCCTCTCCAGTGCCGCCGATCTCGACCGGGTGGACGAGGTGCGTGCCGGCTGTGACGCGATCCTCGTCGGCGCGGCCACTGTCCGGCGGGATAATCCCCGCCTCGCCGTGCGCGCGCAGCACCGTCGGGCGGCGCGGGAGGCGGCCGGGCGTCCGCCCACGCCGATCAAGGTCGTGCTGTCCGGCGGGGGAGATCTCGACCCGAGCGCTCGGCTGTTCACCACCGACCCGGTCGAGACGATCATTTACCGTCGGGCCGGATCATCGTTGGCGATCGCCGCGCCGACCTCGTCTCCCGAGCTGTCAACGCCGCAATCGGCGTCGGCGGCGATCCGCACCGCGCCCGCTGCCCGCACCGAACGCGCCACCTTCACCGCGCGCGTCATCCTGGTCGAACTTCCCGGTCGGCCCCGGGTCGAGGTCGCCGCCATCCTGACCGATCTCGCCCGGCGTGGCGTCCGCCGGCTGCTGGTGGAGGGTGGTACCTCGCTGCATACGGCCTTCCTCACCGCCGGCCTGGTCGACGAGCTGCATCTTACCGTCGCCCCGTTCTTCGTCGGCGAGCGCGATGCGCCGACCTTTGTGGGACCGGGGGTCTTCCCCAACGACGTCCGCTCGCCCCTTCGCCTCGTCGAGGTCCGACAACTCGACAATGTGGTTTTTCTTCGGTATCTGGCACCGACGTCTCACTAAACGCCGTGACCGGCGGCTCGATCGCCTCCGGACCACGAAAGGACCACGCGGTCGTCGAGCCCACGCCGAGTCGACGGCACCGATGTCGATGCGGAACGTAATACTTGCCTCACTTCATGTCGTGGCTTCGAGGTACGTCCGGGACGGCGTTCCCGGAGCATGGCCGGCCCCTGCGGAAGGGCGATGATGCGGGCGGTATGGGCGGCGACCATGGCGGGCACGATGGCTGCCGCCCTCATCCTGGCGATGGTTTCGGCGAACGGCGCCGCGGCGCGACGGCACGCGGTCCCGGGTGGACCGGTTGCGCCGGTGGATCTGGGCTTTCCATCCGGGTACTTGTTCAGTACGGCGACAGCGATCAACGATCGGGGAGAGGTCGTCGGCATCGGCTCCGCGGGCTCCTACGACCTCCACGGCCTGCGATGGTCGGAGAGTGCGGTGACGGCGCTGCCGGACGGGGCCCCCGGGCCGTCGCGGATCAGCAACGCCGGCCAGGTGACAGGCTTCCGCCCCCACCGCGGCGCCCCCGACACCGGATTCGTGTTCCGGCCCGGCGGCGTTCTCGTCGATCTCGATTTCCGGGTCGAGGACCAGAACGAGCGCGGCCAGGTGGTCGGGACCAGAACCACGTTCACCGCGCCGCCTCGTGCCGTGAGCTGGTGGCGTGGCCGGACCGTCGATCTTGGCGCGCCGTCGGGTGCCGCCAGCTTTGCCGTGGCGGTGAGTGACAGCGGACAGGTCGCCGTTCGGGTGGACGAGGGGGGCCGTTCCCGCACCGCCCGGTGGACCCGAGGGCGGTGGACCGATCTGCCCGACCTGCCCGGTAGTGTCGGGAGCTGGGCCGCCGACATCAACGATCGTGGGGACGTCGTCGGCTGGGCCCAGACCGCCGATCGGACGATGCACGCGGTCGTCTGGCGGGGTCGGAGGATCATCGATCTTGGCGCGCTGGGCGGTCGTGGCACCCTGGCGACGGCGATCAACGACGCTGGGCAGGTCGTCGGTTCGACGTTCGACGGCAACGGTGGCGGTCGCGGCTTCCGCTGGGAGGACGGCCGCGTGACGGATCTCGGCACCCTCGGCGGCCCTTCCAGCACGCCGGCGGCGATCAGCGACCGTGGCGACATCGTTGGCGTCAGCAGTACGCCCGACGGCGCCGAGCACGGATTCCGCTGGTCCCACGGTCGGATGGTGCTCCTGGGCGATTTCGGCGGCGGCACCAGCCGCGCCGTGGCGGTCAACAACCGCGGTCAGGCCGTCGGTTCCGCCCGCCTACCCGACGGCGGCACCCGTGCGGCCCGCTGGAACTGATTCGATTTCCACCACCCGCCCACCGCATTTCCTCGTTCCCCGGACCGGTCGGTGTCCGGATCCAGCACGCTCCAACCCGTCGTGGCGCCGTCTCGTGGCCGTCAGCTTTCGGACATGTTGCGGAAGGGGCGGGAAAACTCCCTCTGCACAGGCAACACTATGGTGCGTCTGGCGATCGAAGGAGCGAGGGAGAGTGCTGGTGGTTCCGACCCCGCTTCACGTCACCACCCCCGCGGGGGAGGCGACGCTCACCGGAGACAAGCCGGTCGTGGTGGGGCGGGCCCGTACGGCCGATATTGTGATCAACGATGGCCGGGTGTCGCGCCGGCATCTGGTGCTGCATCCCGACGTCGGCGGATGGCGGATCGAGGACATCAGCGCCAACGGTCTCTGGCGGGATGGCTGCCGTGTGGGCGGTCTTGCCGTCTCCGGGGAGCTCCGGCTCGGCGCGGTGGACGGACCTGAGGTGGTGCTCGTTCTGCGTCCGGCCCCGCCGATGATCCCGCCGACCGCGCCGACCCATAGCCCGGGCGGGGCACCCATCCCCCTTGCCGGCCCGCCGTCGCCGTCGCCGGGCGCGGCGGTGCCGGGCACGGAATGGTGGTCCGAACCGGCGCCGGGCGCTGCGTCGGCGCCCATCCCGGCGGCGCCCGTCCCAGCGGCGCCTGCGCAGTCGGGCGGGCCCGACTCGGCCGTGGGGCAGGCGACGATCGTGCACGACCGGCGGCGCGTGCATCCGCTGACGATCGGACGGGTGCGGATGGGCCGGTCCCGCGACAACGACATCAACGTGGGCGACCTGCTCGCGTCCCGCCATCACGCCGAGCTGCACATCTCGGTGGCCGGTGTCGAGCTCGTCGACCTCGCTTCCGCCAACGGCACCTTCGTCAACGGTCACCGGGTCACCCGGGCGCGGGTGATGCAACGCGACATCATCGCCATCGGCCATCATCTGTTCCAGCTCGAGGGAAACTCGCTCGTCGAATACGTCGACTCCGGTGACGTGGCCTTCGAGGCGCAGGCGCTGTCGGTGTGGGCCGGCACCAAGCAGCTCATGCACGACATGACCTTCCGGCTGCCGGGCCGTTCCCTGCTCGGCGTCGTCAGACCGAGCGGGGCCGGCAAGTCCACGCTCCTCAACGCTCTCACCGGCTTCCGACCGGCGGACCGGGGATCGGTGATCTACGCGGGACGTGACCTCTACGCCGAGTATGACGAGTTGCGACGCCGGATCGGGTACGTGCCGCAGGCCGACCCGCTGCACGATCAGCTGACCGTGCGTGAGGCTCTGCTGTACGGCTCGGAGTTGCGTTTCCCCGCCGACACCACCGCCGAGGAGCGGCGGGCCCGGGTGGAGGAGGTCATCGGCCAGCTTGGACTGACCGCGCACGCCAACACACCGGTCTTCTCCGGCTTTCCGGCGGCCAGAAGAAGCGCACCAGCGTCGCGCTGGAGCTGCTCACCCGGCCCTCTCTGCTGTTCCTGGACGAGCCGACCTCCGGCCTGGACCCGGCCAATGACCAGTCTGTGATGGAAACCCTGCGGGGCCTGGCGAAGGGCGGCGGCGCCGGCTCCGGCGACGAGACCGGCCGGACCGTCATCGTCGTCACTCACAGTGTGCTGTTCCTGGACCTGTGCGACTTCATCCTCGTGCTCGCGCCCGGCGGGCACGTGGCCTACTTCGGGCCTGCGGACGGGGCGCTGCGGTTTTTCGGCAAGGAGGACTTCCGCGAGTTCGCGGCGGTGTTCCGCGAGCTCGAGGCCACTCCGGGTGAGGAGATGGCGGAGCGGTTCCGGGACTCGGAGTTCTTCGTACCCTCCGCGGTCGTGGCGCCCGCGGTGCGCAAGGCACCGCCGGAGCTGCCCAGCGTGCGCCAGCAGCCGGTCCGGGCCCAGCTCGCGACGCTGACCCGACGGTACTGGCGGGTCGTGCTCGCCGACCGGTCGTACCTACGGCTGATCATTGCCTTCCCGTTCCTGCTCGGCGTCGTCCCACAGGTGATCCGCGCCCCGGACGGGCTGCGTGCGTTACCCCAGGCGCCGAACACCGACGCGACGAAGGTTCTCCTCGTCCTGGTGCTGTGCGCCTGTTTCATGGGCATGGCCAACTCGGTCCGGGAGATCGTCAAGGAGCGGCCGATCTACCGGCGGGAACGCACGATCGGGCTGTCCCACACCGCCTACCTTGGATCAAAGATCATTCTGCTGACCGGGATCACCACCGCCCAGTGTCTTGTCTTCACCCTGATCGGGCTGGTGGGCCGGACCCCGCCGAGGGCGGTCGTGCTCGGCTCGCCGGTGCTGGAGTGTCTGATCGCGGTGAGTGTCGCGGCGCTCGCCTCGATGATGATCGGTCTGCTGGTCTCGACGCTGATCGACAACGCGGACAAGACCATGCCGATCCTGGTCCTGGTCACGATGGGTCAGCTGGTGTTCTCCGGGGGACTGACCTCGCTGGTCGGGCGCCCCGTGCTGGAGCAGATCAGCCTGCTCGTCCCGGCCCGCTGGGGGTTCGCGGCCCTGGCGTCCACGGACGATCTTAACGACGTCAGCAAGTTCGGTAACGAGACCCTGCGGACCGACCCGGCCGACGGGCTGTGGAAGCACAGCGTGGCGATCTGGGTCCTCGACATCGTGATCTGCGTGCTGATCGGTGTCGTGGCATTGATCCTCACGGCCGTCATGCTGCGCCGGATCGAACCGAAGGTCACCCGGCCGACGGGTGCCGGGCCAGGGCCGGCCACCGGTTCGGGTTCGGGAGGGTTGTCGGGTCCGCGGCTGTACGGCGCCGGGGTCCCGCCGGCGCACGGTTCCAGGACCGGCCGGTCCATGCCGTTACGCGGCTGAGTGGTCAGTCCGTCCCTGTAGCCCACGCCCCGGACCAGGTATCCCGGCGACCTCCCTCGCGAGCCGGGCCGCGAGGGAAGTCGCTATGAATTCGTAATGAAGTAATTAATGCAAGCCAATATGCGTCTTCGCAGGTCACGGGCTCACGAGGACCCCGAAGTGAACAAGTTATTTCATTCCGAATCCTATACCCCTATCTGTGGGCCGGCGCGGCGCGAGTGGTCGCAAATCCAAAACCTCCGCAGCAACCGGTTATCGTGGCGATAAGGTGAGCTGACCGAAGTTCGCTCGCGGTGGGGGATTGGGCATGGAGATCGTCTTCTTGTGCGAGCAGTATCCGCCGATCATCTGGGACGGGGCGGGAGTCTATACACACGACATCGCTCACGCACTGGTCGCGCTCGGTCATCGGGTTCATATCCTCTGCGCGCAGGGACGCTACCGCACGGATGAGGATCATGACGGGGTGATGGTGCACCGGCGGCCTCTCCTGCGGTTGCCCGTCACCAGGTTTCTCGGCCCACTCGGCCGGTCGTTCCAGGGGGAGAACCACCCTCGCGATTCGCTCTCCCTGCGGTTCGTTCTCGCGGTTTCCTATGCTTTCTGGCTGTGTCGTCTCGGTCTGCGTCCCGACGTGATCGAGACTCAGGACGGCGAGACCCGGGGCCTGCGTACCGCCCTGCGCCGCGACATCCCCCTCGTGATCCACCTGCACACCCCGACGATGATGGATGTGCGCCTGCGGGACGGCCGGCTGCACGGCAGGGGCGCGGTGGCCGACCGGATCGACCGGTTCTCCGCTCTGCGCGCCGACGCGCGCACCGCTCCCTCCGAGCTGATCGTCACCACGCTGCGCGGTTTCGGCTGGCTGGATAGGGATACCGACGCGGACGTCATTCCTTACCCGTTCGACCGGTCCCCGTACATGGAGGTGGCGTCGCCCCAGCACACCGACCCGACGTT
The DNA here is from genome assembly GCF_977947065.1 of Frankia sp. CgJB1. Lineage (NCBI taxonomy): Bacteria > Bacillati > Actinomycetota > Actinomycetes > Frankiales > Frankiaceae > Frankia > Frankia sp. CgJB1. The sequence goes on along the minus strand of NZ_CDWTNB010000150.1, from coordinate 2,946 downwards.
GCTCGTCGTCGGACGGCTCGAATGGCGCAAGGGGCTGGATGTCCTGATCGAGGCGGCCGCGCTGCTGAAGAAACGGGGTGTCGAGGCGACGGTGGTCTTCGCCGGTCAGTCCTCGGGCACGATCGAGGGTGTGGCGACCGGGACCTGGCTGGAGCAGCAGGCGGTCAAACTCGGCGTCACCTGCCGTTTCGCCGGCCACCTGACCCGTCCCGAGCTGGTCAAGGCCTATGAGGAGGCACGGGCGGTCGTCGTGCCGAGCCGGTTCGAGAGCTTCTCCATCGCGGGTCTCGAGGGAATGGCCTCGGGACGCCCGGTCGTCGCGACCGCGACAACCGGAGTGGCCACCTGGGTGGCGAAATGGAAGGGCGGCACGGTCGTCCCGCCGGAGGACGCCCCCGCACTCGCCGACGCCCTGGAACTCTTCCTCACCGACCCGGAGTTCGCGGAGACGGTGGGTGCCCGCGGTCGGGTCGGCACCGCCGAGCTCGAGCCGTTGCGTATTGCCGCCCTGCGCGAGAAAGTCTACCAGAAGGCCATCGACCGTTTGCGGGCGCGCCACGGAAAAACCTCCGCCGTGGCATGAGGGTGGCGACCCGGATCATCGATTGCCGGTCACGAACCTGATCCAGGCGAAAACCCTAGGGTGGGGTCATGAGCGGTCTGTGCGGTGTCTCCCTGGAACATCCGATCATGAACGCGGCCGGCACTTGCAAGACCGCCGAGGATGTCGAAACGTTCGCCCGGTCGGCGGTCTCGATGATCGTCGTTGGTTCGATCACCAGAGAACCGCGGTCAGGCAACTCCGGCAACGTCTACTGGCCCGGCCGAGTCTACTCGTTGAACGCGCTCGGGCTTCCCAACCGCGGACTGGACTACTATGCCGCGCATCTGCCCGGCATGGTGCGGCGCGCTCACCTGGCGGGCAAGCCGTTGACCGTCAGCGTCGCCGGGTTCGGTGTCGACGAATACCGCGAGATCTCCGCGGTCGTGGCGCGGACGGGGGTCGATCTGATCGAACTGAACCTGGCCTGCCCGAACGTCTGGGACGGCGGAACGCAGAAGCGCATCGCCTGCTTCGATCCCGGGCACACCGCGACGATCTGCACGGCGGTGGGCGACACGCTGGTGGCGCAGGCTGGTGCCGATCCGGCCCGACGCGTCCCCTACGGAGTCAAGATCTCGCCGTTCTCCGATCCGTCGGCTCTGGCGGAGCTCGCAACGGTGATCGATGAGGTCGCCGCGCGTCCCGGTGGCCCGCGGTTCGTCACGGCGGTGAATACCTTCCCCAACGCCTTCGCCGTCGACGAGGCGCACCGACCAGTCGTCGACGTCGAGCTCGCCGGTATGAGCGGGCCGGCGCTCAAGCCCGTCGGGCTCGGTCAGGTGCGCCAGCTACGCCGCCTGCTCCCGGAGAGTGTGGACATCGTCGGGGTCGGGGGTGTGACCGACGGGCGCGACGTCGCCGACTACCTGCTGGCCGGGGCCACCGCGGTCCAGGCCGCCACCGCGTTCTGGAACCGTGCGGAGGATCCGGCCGTCTTCGGTGCCATTCTGTCCAACTGGATCGACCACACCGACCCGACCGTCCCCTGAAAAGGGTTTCACGCGTATTTTCCGTACATCTTTCCAGCATATTTTTTCACGTCCTCGGCGCGGGAGCCCATCGCCGGATCATCCTCCGGCCGCCGCGTTTCTCGGTGCCGCTCGGCCTGGCTGCTCGGCGGTGTTCTCCGGGCCGCTTCCCGGGACCAGGGAGATCCGCCGGTCCGGCGGTGGAAACGTCAGCCGGAACGTGAAGGCGGTGGCGGTCGGACCGTGGGCCCGCAGGTGACGAACCCGGTCCTCGGCCTCGTCCGTCCCCGGCCGATGCCCGGCGGGTACCCACCACAGGGCGTTGGTCGTCCGCTGGGTGGGATGAAACCACTCGCGCCGACGGCGTAGGAACGCCCCGTGGCCGCTACGGAAGACGAAGTTGGCCAGCGCCTCCACCGACTCCCAGACGGTCAGGTTCACGATGATCGCATGGTCGCCGTCGCCCTCCCAGACGAACGTGCGTACGACGGTGTCGCCATCCTCGGCCCGCAGGCGCCAGACGAAGCCAGGCTGCCCGTCGCCGAGCGTGTTGGTGGGAGTGAGACCGGCGACGAAGTCGGTCAGCGCGGAGGAGCCGGGCGGCGCGAGCAGTCGGGCGATGTTCACCTGGGCCAGATGGTAACCCGTCATGAAGGCAGCCTAGGGAGGTTGTCGCGCTGCCGCCAGGAATATCGGTCAATTACCGATCGATTATGATCGGCGAGTTGGCGGGTGCAATTTCTACCAGTTTTTCGATGCCGCTCGGAACAGCCGGCGAACAGTAACCCCGCCACGAACGGGCCGGCCGATGCCGATGCCTGCCGATCGGCGCCCCATCGTGGGGCTGTCAGGTGATCCGTCAGGTGGTGTCGCCGCCGAGGGCTCCGCTGGAGCCACCCGGATGGACTCACCCGAGTCGATCATGCGCGCCTCCCACCTATTGGCAACGTCGAAGCTACTCTCCGTAGTCGGAGGTGCCGGGAGGGGAAGATCCCAAGATCCCGGGGCGGGCTGTGTCATTTGCGTGGAAGCGTGTTTCTCCGCGGAAATCAGCCTGAGTGCGGATCGCTCGAGTTCGGTCGGTGATCCGATTTCGGTCCTCGCTGACCGAAATGGCCTCCACTGCCGACAGCATTTGGTCATTTTCCGCTAGCAATGGGGGAGTCATGGGAAGTTCCGCAAGGAGAAAAGCCGCAGTTGTCGCTCTGTCCACGACGGCGGCTCTGGTTGTCGCCGCGGGGCCCGCGGCCACGAGCGCGTTGGCCTCCGATGGTCACGACGGCCCGAAGGACAAGCGCGTCACCAAGCACGTCGTCAAGGAGCACTGGACCAAGATTCTCTGGGAGAAGGAGAGCTGGGACAAGAAGGTCTGGG
>NZ_CDWTNB010000149.1:0-9929 GCF_977947065.1 Frankia sp. CgJB1 | reverse complement strand
AGCCGGAACCGACACACCGACGACCATCAAGATCCAACTAGTGGAAGCGGCATTGAGGCTCATCCTCACCGCACGTCGAACGTAACCAGTCGAAGGCACTCAAGAGGGCAGGCGCGGCCGGCGAGGCTCTCGACCGGTCACGCCTGTCAACTTCCACCGCCACAGCGAGGGGTCTGTCAAGTTGGTTTTACAGTCCCGGTTTACGTGACCGTACTAGACCGCCTTCGGCTTCTTCGGGGCTGTTTCGGAGACGGCGTCGTGAACGAGGGTCTGGCGGTGCGGTGGCCGGCGTACTACGTCCGAGCCGTGCAGCGTGTGCAACACGGGTGCGGACCAGGGGCCGGCCGGCTGCCTAAAGATGCTGGTGAGAAGCCCAAGGCCTGCCCAAGGACGATCGGTACCACCCCTTGGTTGTACATATCAAGCGACGGAAGACGCGGCTAACCGGCGTCTACCTGAATCACGGATGGTGCGACTCCGGTCGATGGTGGGTGAGGAGGCACTACCGGGGCTGGGGTGAGCTGATGTCCATTTTGCGGATCTCCGTGGCGTGGACGGCGTAGATGAAAGGGCCTGCTTCGGTGCAGGCGGTCGTGATCGCGGGCAGGTTCGAGAGCAGCCACTGTGCCATCGCAGCACCCGGTAGGTCCTGCCGGGTTATGTAGAAGCATCGCGCGTGATGTGTCAGACGGCTTCCTGTTCGGCGGGGCGGTAGCGGATACGCGCGTCCTTCATGAACACGACCCAGCCGAGGCGGGCCGTGTCCTCGATCCAGGTGACGTCCGCGATGTCCTCGTCCTGTGGGATGCCGTAGTGCTCGGCGAGCGTGATCAGCCGTAGCCCGGCGTCTCGGAGTAACCGGGGGACGGCGATGCGGCCGAGGCTGCGGTCGATGAAGACGTGCGGAAGCCCGGCAGGGTGGCGATCTGTCGAGTCATCAGGTGGCGATTTTGCTTGCGACACGGACGGCGCCTTCAAGATCAGAGAGAGGCACGCCGAATTCTTCCGCTACCTCGGCGAGTGCTTCGCTGGCGTGGAAGCGGCCCAGGGCGTCTTCGACGCGGGCGCCGCCGTGAGTGAAGATCGGCTGGCCGAAGCCACGGTGGGGATCGACGATGACGGAGCCGGGCTCGTACCGCGGTAGCCGGATGAGCCGGGGGTAGCCGTCCGAGGCGAACTCCACCAGCCGGAGGTAGGACTCGACGATCTCCCCGAACACCCGCTGCCCGTTGCGCACCACGACTAGTTCCCGGGCTCCACGTGCTTCGGGCGTGTCGCCCTGGCTCTCGGCGAAGTCGTAGAGAACCTCGGCACCGTCGGTGTACAGGGCGCGTGAGGCGAGGACGTGCTCGATCCCCAACTGCTCGGACAGGCGGGCCAACGCGGGGCGGATCCGCTGTAGCGGCACTCCAGCGGCTCGGATGGCTGCCAGGATCATCCCCTCGGCAAGCCCGATGAACGGCACGACGGCCGTGCCATGGCGCTGACGGGGCAGCACGGTGACGATCGGCTCACCATGGACCGGGGCGCGGCCCGGTGCGTACCTGGTGTAGCCGTAGGCCCAGGTCGCGAAGGTCGACGTCGGCACGCCCAGGTGCCGGCCCGCCTCGGCGACGCTGTACAGGGACAGGTCGAAACGGCCGCGATCCTGAATCATCGCGCCTCCTCTCAAGCCTGCTGGATCCGAAGGTCCTGCCGCGCAACACCATGATCATAGCCCCTTGCTGGCTCGACGACGCCGGGGAGGAGGCCACGGCGAGCCGTGCTACCGCAGTTTCTCTGGAGCTGGATCGGGTCGGTAACGGTCCGGCGGTGCGGTGGTCGGTGTACGGCGTCCGAGCCGTGCGGCATGTGCAACTCGGGTGCGGACCAGGGACCGGTCCGATTGCCCAAAGACGCTGGTCAGAAGCCTGGAGCCTCTGCGAATACGACTGGGTCGTTGTCGACATAGAGAATCCGTGATTCGGGTGCGACCCCTTGGGCGACCTCATGCAGATTCGGGGGTGGCAGTCCCGTTTCGATGCCCAGGAACTGTCGGATGCCGTGTTCCGCCGCCAGTAGGCGGGCCACTCAGGCCCGCGTGTGCCCCCGAGCGGAACGGGAGCACCTGGGTCGTGATCCCGGGACGGTGGGACACGTCGATCAGGTGGGCGAGTTGGGCGCGCGCCACCTCGGGTCCGCCGACCATGCGGCGCACTGCGGCTTCGTCAAGGATCGCCCAGAGCTGCGGTGGCGGATCGGTGGTCAAGATGGGGTTCTTCCGTTCGACGACCGCCGGCCCGGTGAGCTCGGAGTAGTCGAAATGATCATTGGCTGGAGTGGGTCGTGTGGGCGGCGCACCGGGCACCATTAGGGCAAGCAGCACCAGGGCAACGTCGTCTTCCTTGTAGCCCTTGCTGTAGTCCTCGCTCATCGAGATCGGGCCGACCGGCGGTGGATCGCCGAACGCCGGGGCCTGGGAGGGGTCGGGGCCTGGGAGGGACAGCGGCTGATCGACGGCCGCAGGTGTCCGGGGGAGGACCGGGCGCACGAGCCGCCGTCGGTGGGCGGCCGGGGCAGACCCCCGTCCAGCGGTGGCTTTCAGCGGTGGCTTCCAGCGCTGGTGGCGGGTCGGTCAACAACGGACCACGGACCGCGGAGGGGGACGCGGCGTGCTACCGGACACGTGGAGCGCGGGAGGCGGGGCCGACCTGCGAGGATCGTGGGCATGGTGGTTCCGTCTGCCGCGCCGGCATCCGAGGAGCTGTTCCAGCGCGCCGAGCGTGTTGTTCCCGGTGGGGTCAATTCTCCGGTCCGAGCCTTCCGTGCCGTCGGCGGCACGCCGCGCTTCATGGTGGCGGGCAACGGCCCCTATCTGACCGATGCGGACGGGCGTACCTACGTCGACCTGGTGTGCTCGTGGGGGCCGATGATCCTCGGCCATGCCCATCCGGCCGTCGTCGAGGCGGTGTCGCGCGCCGTCTCGGCCGGCACCAGCTTCGGCACCCCCACGCCGGGGGAGGTGGAGCTCGCGGAGCTGATCGTCGACCGGGTCGGCCCGGTCGAGAAGGTACGCCTGGTCAACTCCGGCACCGAGGCGACGATGAGCGCCGTGCGGCTGGCCCGGGGTTTCACCGGCCGGTCGAGCATCATCAAGTTCGCCGGCTGCTACCACGGGCACGTCGACGCGCTGCTCGCCTCCGCCGGTTCCGGAGTGGCGACCCTCGGGTTGCCGGACACCCCGGGAGTCACCGGCGCCGCCACCGCGGACACCATCGTCCTGCCCTACAACGATCTCGCGCTGGTCGAGGCGGTCTTCGCCGAGCGCGGTGAGACGATCGCGGCGGTCATCACGGAGGCCGCCGCCGCCAACATGGGGGTCGTCCCGCCGCTGCCCGGCTTCAACGCCGGGTTGCGCCGGCTGTGCGACATCCACGGCGCGCTGCTCATCCTCGACGAGGTGATGACCGGGTTCCGCGTCTCACGCGCCGGCTGGTGGGGCAATGAGGGCGCGATCGAGGACTGGTCGCCGGACCTGTTCACCTTCGGCAAGGTGATGGGCGGCGGGCTGCCCGCGGCGGCCTTCGGCGGGCGGGCGGACGTGATGGCCAGGCTCGCACCCGCCGGCCCGGTGTACCAGGCGGGCACGTTGTCGGGTAACCCGATCGCCGTCGCCGCCGGACTCGCCACTCTGCGGGCCTGCACCGACGAGGTCTACGCCACTGTCGACACCCGCGCCGCCGACGTGGCCGGGATCGTCTCGACCGCGTTGACCGAGGAGGGTGTGGCCCACCTGCCGAGCAGCGCCGGATCGCTGTTCAGCTTCTTCTTCACCGACGCCGCCACCGTGGTCGACTACGCCGGTGCCCAGGCGCAGAACACCGCCTGGTACGCGGCGTTCTTCCACAGCATGCTCGACGCCGGGATCTACCTGCCGCCGTCGGCGTTCGAGGCGTGGTTCGTCTCGGCCGCGCATGATGACGAGACGGTGGAGCGGATCGCCGCGGCGGCACCGGCGGCCGCACGTGCCGCCGCGGCGGTACCCGAACCGGTGACCGTCTCCGCCTCTCCCGAGGGGCGGGCATGACGGAGCCGGCTCCGTTGACCCGGGTGCATCTGGTCCGCCACGGCGAGGTCTTCAACCCGGAGAAGATCCTCTACGGCCGGCTGCCGGGGTTCCGGTTGTCCGACAAGGGCCAGCAGCAGGCGAAAGTCACCGCGGAGTTCCTTGCGGAGCTGGACGTCGCGGCCGTGGTCGCGAGTCCGCTGGATCGTGCTCAGCAGACCGCCGCGCCCATCGCCACGGCGCACGCACTCGCCGTCCAGGCCGACCCGCGGCTGATCGAAAGCCGCAACGCCTTCGAGGGCAGAACGTTCGAGGCCGGCCCGGCGGTGGTCCGCTACCCCGCCCTGTGGCGCCTGCTGCTCAATCCGTTCCGCCCATCCTGGGGCGAACCGTACGACGAGATCGTCGCGCGGATGCTCGTGGCCGTCGCGGAATGGCGCGATGCCCACCCCGGTCGGCATGTCGTGCTCGTCAGCCATCAGCTTCCGGTCTGGACGGCTCGGCGTGCCCTGGAGGGGGTGCCCCTCTGGCACCGTCCCGACCGGCGGCAGTGTGGGCTGGCGAGCGTCACCACGGCCGTCTACCGGGAGTCCGAGCTCGTCGGCGTCCAGTATGCGGAGCCGAACGGGCTGACCGCGAACACGCCTGGATCGGTCGGCGCCTGACGAACTCCACCGGTCCCGAGTCACCGGCGCCGGCCGTCGCTGTCCCGCCCGTCGTCGCTGTCCCGCCCGCCCTCGCGTCCCTGCGGGCCGTGCTGCCGTTCCTGCGCTGCCCCGTGTGCGGCGACGCGCTGCACCGGGCGGACAGATCCCTGCGCTGTCCCGCCGGGCACGACTTCGACGTCGGCCGCAGCGGCTATGCCAACCTGCGCACCGGCCGGACTCGGCGGGTCGTCGGCGACACCGCCGTCATGGTCGCCGCGCGGGAGTCCTTCCTCGGTGGTGGCCACTACGGGCCGCTCACCGCCCGACTGGCCCAGATCGCGCATCCCGTCCCCGGGGGGTCATCCGGGCTATCCGGGTTGCCCGGTCGGGTGATCCTCGACATCGGTGCCGGGACCGGGCACCATCTCGCCGGCGTGGTCGGTGCGCGGCCGGACGCGGTCGGCATCGCCGTCGACGTCTCGAAGTACGCCCTGCGTCGCGCGGCGCGTGCCCATCCCCGGATCGGCGCGGTCTCCTTCGACGTCGCCGCCCCCTGGCCGGTGGCCGACCACGCCGTCGCGGTGCTCCTCGACGTCTTCGCGCCGCGCAACTTGGCCCAGATGCACCGGGTGCTGTGCCCCGACGGGCTGCTTATCGTCGTCACCCCCGGACCGGGCCATCTCGCCGAGCTGCACGGCCCGCTCGGACTCGTCGGGATACAGGCGGGCAAGAGCGACCGGCTCGACGAACGAACCACCGGACGGTTCGAGCCGATCATCGTCGAGCGCGTCGACGTTCCGCTCACGCTGAACACCGACCAGATCGTCGACCTGGCTCTGATGGGCCCGACCGGCCATCATCGTGCGCCCGACCAGCTGCGCCGGCGGGCCGAAACCGCCTTCCCCGGGAGTGTCCCCGTTACGGCCCGTTTTCAGATCCGCGGTTACCGTCCGCTCCCGGTCCCGCCGGTGGCCGGCGGCCGGTGACGTCGGCGGAACGGTGCCTGCCCGGCGACAGAACGGTGCCCGCCTGGCATGGAGCCCACAGGTGTCCTTTGTCGAGAAGCCCATGCGCGTCTCGCGGCCCCGCCACCTACCCTGAGTTGAGTTCTACAGTTGGTCGTAGACAGGTTCCCGGGTGGGAAGGGGCAGGGCACATACTGGTTCGCGTGGCGGAGAAGGGATGGCGGTCCGCGTCGGATGACAGTTCGGGCACGCTGGTGACAGGCATTGCCCCGATGCGGCGGATGCGCCGGGCCCGGTCGGCCCGCCGTGTCCGCCGGGCGGGATGCGTCGCCCCGGCCGCCGTGGCGCTCGTGGCGGCCGGGCTGCTGGCCGCCTGCTCCCCCGGGGCGAACTCGGTCGACGCCACCGGTGACGGGGGCTACGGCTTCGTCCAGCAGGCGGCCGGGCAGGACTTCGCCGCTCCCGGAAACCGGCATCCCGCGCCCCCCCTGTCCGGTAAGACCCTCGACGGGACCTCCCTCGACCTCGCGTCCTACCGAGGGAAGATCGTTGTGATCAATTTCTGGGCCTCGTGGTGCGCTCCCTGCCGCGCGGAGACGCCAGGCCTGGTCCAGCTGTCCAAGGACAACCCCACGGTGGCGTTCCTCGGTGTCAACGAGAAGGACACCGTCTCCGGCGCGAAGGCCTTCGCGCGGGACTACGGCAAGTCCTACCCGAGCATCGTCGACAAGCTGGGCACCCTCGCCGCGGGCTGGCCGGTCGCTCCCGGCCTCCCGTCGACGTTCGTGCTTGACCAGAACGGGCGGATCGCGGCCCGGTTCACCGGTGGTGTGCTGCCCGACGACCTGAAGCCCGTGCTGAGCCGTCTGCGGGCCGAGGCGTGAGCGGGCGCCGTTCGCCCGGGGCGGAGAACCCGCGGTGAGCCCCGGGGCGGAGAACTCGCGGTGAGCGTGGTCGGGCTCATCACCGACGGGCCGGTCCTGCTCGCCGCGCCGGTCGCCGCCGCCGCGGGACTGCTCTCCTTTCTCTCCCCCTGCGTCCTTCCGCTGGTGCCGGGCTATCTCAGCTTCGTCACCGGCCTGTCCGGGGCGGAGCTTCAGGATCGTTCGAGGCGAGCTGCCGCCACCCCGGGGGGGCCGCCGGGCCGGGCACCGGCGGTGCCGGAGGTGTCCGTAGCGGTGTCGGCGGTGCCGGGCATGGCGGTGGCCGGCGGGGCTGTGGTGGCCGGCGGGGCGGCGGTCTCCGGTGGCGGGGCGATCTCTGGTGACCTCGCCCGGGACGACGAGGGGACCGGGTCGCCCGGGCCGCGGCTGTACCGGCTGCGCGCGGGTGGGCGGGTCGCCGCGGGCACGGGTCTATTCGTGCTCGGCTTCACCGCGGTCTTCGTGTCCTACGGCGCGGCCTTCGGCGGGCTCGGGCAGTGGCTCACCCGCCATCAGGTTGGCGTCAGCCAGGTTCTCGGGGTTGTCACTATCGTGATGGGACTCGCGTTCGCCGGCGTGTTCTCCCGGCTGTCCTGGGCGAACAGGGAATGGCGCATCCACCGGTTGCCGGCGCCCGGCCTGCTCGGCGCGCCCGTGCTGGGGGTGCTCTTCGGGATCGGCTGGACACCTTGCCTCGGCCCGACGTTGTCGGCCGTCCTGGGTCTGGCGGTGACGAGCGCGACGGCGCAGCGGGGAGCGTTCCTCTCCGCGGTGTACTGCCTCGGGCTCGGGCTGCCGTTCCTCGCCGTCGGACTGGCTTTCCGACGTGCCGTCGGCGCCCTGCGGGTGCTGCGACGGCATACCCGCATCCTGACCCTGCTCGGCGGCATGCTGCTCGTCACGGTCGGCGTGCTTCAACTCACGGGGGAATGGGCCGACCTGGTTGCGAACCTACGGCCCTACGCCCCCGGCTTCTCGGAGACGCCGCTGTGACCTCCTCAACCCGTTCGAACGCCCGGCTCGCGCCTGCGTCCGGAGCCGCCGATCCCGCGCCACTCGCCGCCGGGTCCGTCGACGTCGAACCCGGCGACACCGTCGAGGCCGAGTCCGGCCTCGAGAAGTCCGGCCTCGAGTCCGCCATCGAGTCCGCGGGATTCGACTCCGGCGTGGCGGCCAGCTCGCGCCGCCTGCCCGAGGGGCATGCCGACGCCCGCGTCGCCGCCCCCGAGGCGTTCGACCCGCCGGACAGCGCGGCCGGTCCGTCGCCCAGCGACCCCGGCGACCCCGGCGCGCCGACCGACGGACCGGGGCGCGCCCCCGGCGCCGGTGGCCGGTTCACCCGGCATCCGGCCCTTGCCCTCGCCGTCCGGTCCTGGCGCCAGCTCACCAGCATGCGCACCGCGTTGCTGCTGCTGTTCCTGCTGGCCCTGGCCGCCGTGCCCGGATCGCTGCTGCCGCAACGCGCCATCAACCCGATGCGGGTGGAGCAGTACCTCGCCGACCACCCCACCCTCGGTCCGCTGCTCGACTGGTTCTCCGGGTTCGACGTCTTCGCCGCGTCCTGGTTCGCGGCGATCTACCTGCTGCTGTTCATCTCCCTGATCGGCTGCCTGTCGTCCCGGATCCGCTGGCATGCCAGGGCGCTGTTCACCGCGCCGCCGAAGGCCCCGGCCCGGCCCGGCCGGCTGCCCGGCGGCAGCGCCTGGACGAGTCCGATGGAGCCCGGCGACGCGATGGCGGCCGCCCGGCAGGCGCTGCGCCGACGGCGCTTCCGGGTCACGGCCACGGCTGGCGAGGCCCGCGACGCGAAGGGGACCGCCGACCACTCCGTCGCCGCGGAGAAGGGGTACCTGCGCGAGACCGGTAACCTCGTTTTCCACATTGCCCTGGTGGGGCTGCTCGCCGCGGTGGGCTTCGGTTCCTGGTACGGATACTCCGGGACCGTGCTCGTCGTCTCCGGGAGTGGATTCGCGAATACGATCATCTCCTATGACCAGTTCAACGCTGGTCAGCGCGTCGACACCGCGAAGCTGCGCCCGTTCTCGCTCACGCTGGACCGGTTCAATGCCACGTTCCAGCCGAGCGGCCAGCCGTCCGACTTCCGCGCCGACGTCACGTATGCCGCCGCGCTGAACGCCCCGACCCGCAAGGCGACCATCCGCGTCAACCATCCGCTGGTGATCGGCAATGCCAAGATTTACCTCATCGGGCATGGATTCGCCCCGCACTTTGTGCTTCGCGACGCCGCGCGCAAGGTCGTCTGGGAGTCGAACGTGCCGTGTACCCCGCGGGACGGCATGTTCACCTCAACCTGCACCGTCAAGATCCCCGACACCGGACTGCCCGCGCTGGGTGTCCGCAAGGAGCCCCAGCAGCTGGCCTTCAGCGGCGTGTTCACGCCGACCACCCGCCTCGACCCGACCCAGGGATACGTCTCCGTGTTCCCCGCGGCCCGCGCGCCCGGTCTGACGATCACGGGGTTCGTCGGCAACCTCCATCTCAACGAGGGCATTCCACAGAACGTCTACACGGTCGACACCCGCGACATGCGCCAGATCACGATGACGGGCCCGGCGGGCAGCGAGCGCACCGCGCAGGTCCTGGCTCTCGACAACCCGCGGCAGCGCACCCTTACCGGGCTGCCCGGCGGGATGAGCCTCGAGGCCGACAGCGTGGCCGAGTTCGCCACCTTCCAGGTCAAGTCCGACCCGTTCAAGGGCGAGGCGTTGCTCTTCGCGGTCCTCATCATCGTCGGGCTGATCGCGAGTCTCCGGGTGCGCCGCCGCCGGGTTTGGGTGCGGGCCCGGCCGGCGGCCGCCGGTGGGTGCACGGTGGAGATCGGCGGGCTGTCCCGCTCCGACGCCGACGGGTTCGCCGTCGAGTTGGCCCAGCTCACGACCCTGGTCCGCGAGGCCACCGGGCTTGCCGGCACCGACCGGTCCGTGCCGACCGCCTCGGAATCGAGCGGCGCCGAACCCGCCAGTACCGAACCCGCCAGTACCGAACCCGCCAGTACCGAACCGGGCAGTACCGAACCGAGTAGCACCGAACCGGGTGGCACCGCAGCCGGCGATGCCGTGTCGAGCGCCAGCGAACGGGAGCACTGATGGCGGTCAACGAGGGCGTAGCCAGCCTTTCCGATCATCTGTTTGGCAGCGGCGAGGCGGTGTACGCCACGGCGATGCTCGGCTATGCGGCCGAGTTCGCGTTCAGCCGGCTCGGCCTGCGCCACGATGCGGTTCAGGAGGCGGCGGCCGTCCCGGCACGGCAGGGGGCCGGGTGGCCGGCGGCGCTGATCGGAGCGGCGGCCGGCGGGAGCGGCGCCGCCGCCGATCCCGCCGGCCCGGCC
>NZ_CDWTNB010000148.1:0-9950 GCF_977947065.1 Frankia sp. CgJB1 | reverse complement strand
CCTAGCGGGAGTTACCGGGCTCATGGGAGTTACCGGGTCGGCTGTAGGGCAGGCTCGGTGCCGGTAGCCATCGGCGGGGTCGTGGCCGTGAGCGCGGAACCGGCCCCGCCGGGTCACCGGTCGGAGCGCCACAGCCGCCGGAACAGCTCGTAGTTCTCCCACGGCTGCGCCGTAGCGGCGCTACCCTGGCGCGGGACAGGCGACGGGCGGACGAACGTCACGGACACTCCCGGGGCGCGGCGGGTCTCGGGGGCGCGGCGGTGTCGAGCAGCCGCGCGAGCCGTCAAGGCGAACCCGGCATGAGGCCCGCGGCGCAGGGAGGATTCCGACGATGACAGGCGGCTTCGCCCACCAGGCGAACCGGGTCGCCCCGGCCCGGACGCTGCCCACCCTCGACATCGATCCCTTCCGGACCGGCGCCACGAACCGAGGTGAGTTCCTCGCCGCCCTGCGCGAGGCCTGCCACGGCCCGGGGTTCTTCTACCTGACCGGACACGGCGTCCCGGCCTCGCTCACCACCACGATCCTCGACGTGAGCCGCCGGTTCTTCCAGCTGCCCGAGGCGTCGAAGCTGGAGATCGAGAACATCCACTCGCCGCACTTCCGCGGGTATACCCGGCTCGGGCACGAGATCACCCGGGGCCGCCCCGACCTCCGCGAACAGATCGACATCTCCGATGAGCGCCCGGCCCGTGACCTCGGCCCCGACGATCCGGTCTACCTGCGCCTCGACGGTCCCAACCAGTGGCCCGCGGCCCTGCCTGAGGTGCGTGACACCGTACTCGCCTACATGGCGGAGCTGGGCCGGCTGGGCCGGATGCTAGTCCGGGCGTTCGCCGAGTCGCTGGGCCTGCCCGCCGATCACCTCGACCAGACCTTCGCCGACGAGCCGCGCTCGCACCTGAAGCTGATCCGGTACCGACCGGCGCCGCCCGGCTTCGGCGACGGCTACGACCAGGGAGCCGGCTACGACCAGGGAGTCGGGGCGCACAAGGACGGCGGCTTCCTCACGTTCGTCCTCCAGGACCACGTCCGCGTGCTCCCGGAGCGGGCCCCGGCCGGGCGAGCCGGGCGAGCCGGCGGTGGGGGCGGCCGGCCTGCAGGTGGCGGACGGGGCCGACGGGTGGATCGACGCGGTCCCGGAACCCGGCGCGTTCGTCGTCAACATCGGCGAGATGTTCGAGCTGGCGACGCGGCGCTACTACCGGGCGACCGTGCACCGGGTCGTCAACCCACCATCGGGCCACGAGCGGGTGTCCGTGGCGTTCTTCTTCGGGCCGCGGCTGTCGGCCACCCTGGAACCGGTTCCGCTGCCGGGCGAGCTGCTCCGGCAGATCACCGACGCGCCCCCGCCCGATCCACACAATCCGATCTTCGCCCAGCACGGGGTGAACACCCTCAAGAGCTGGCTACGCAGCCATCCCGAGGTGGCGCGGCGCTACTACGCCGACGCCGACGCCGAGCACCCCAAAGGACCCAAAGGAAAAGCCCTGTGACGACGATCCCCCCGGGTCGGAGCTTCGAGACCCGGCAGCTCCACGCCGGAGCCGCCCCGGACCCGGCGACCGGCGCGCGCGCCGTGCCGATCTACCAGACGACCTCCTTCGTGTTCGACGACACGCGGCACGCGGCCGAGCTGTTCTCGCTGGCCGAGGTCGGCTTCACCTACACCCGGGTCGTCAACCCCACGCAGGACGTCTTCGAACAGCGCATCGCGGATCTGGAGGGCGGGGTCGCGGCCCTGGCGACCGCCAGCGGCCAGGCCGCCCAGTCCCTGGCGGTGCTGAACCTCACCGCCGCCGGGGCGCACCTGGTGTCGTCGACCTCGCTGTACGGCGGGACGTACGCGCTGTTCAGGAACACGCTGGCGGAGTTCGGGATCGAGACCACCTTCGTCGACGACCCGGACGACCTCGACGCCTGGCGCGCGGCGATCCGGCCGAACACCGCCGCGCTCTACGGCGAGACCATCGGCAACCCCCGTGGGAACGTTCTCGACGTCGCCAGGATCGCCGAGGTGGGGCACGCCGCGGGGGTACCGCTGATCGTGGACAACACCCTGGCGTCGCCGTACCTGAGCCGCCCTCTCGAACACGGCGCCAACATCGTGGTGCACTCCGCCACCAAGTTCATCGGCGGGCACGGGACGTCGATCGGCGGTGTCATCATCGACGGCGGGCGTTTCGACTGGGGCAACGGCCGTTATCCGCGGTTCACCACACCGGATCCGGCCTACCACGGCCTGGTCTTCCTCGACGCGTTCCCAGAGACCGCCTACATCGTGCGGGCCCGCGCGCGGCTGCTGCGCGACCTGGGCCCGGCCCTGTCCCCGATGAACGCCTTCCTGCTGCTCCAGGGGCTGGAGACGTTGTCGCTACGGATGGAGCGGCACAGCGCGGGCGCGCTGCGGGTGGCACAGTGGTTGTCCGAGCGGGACGAGGTGATCTGGGTCGCCTACCCGGGCCTGGCGTCGAGCCGCTGGTATCCGGCGGCCCGGCGCTACCTGCCCGATGGTGCCAGCGCCGTGCTGGCCTTCGGTATCCGCGGTGGTGGCGCCGCCGGGCGGGCGTTCATCGAGGCCCTCGAACTGCACAGCCATCTCGCCAACGTCGGGGACGTCCGCTCGCTGGCGATTCATCCGGCGTCCACGACCCACGCCCAGCTCACCCCCGCCGAGCAGGCCGACAGCGGGGTGAGCGAGGAGCTGATCCGCCTGTCGGTCGGCATCGAGGGGGTCGACGACATCCTGGCCGACCTGGAGAAGGGCTTCCGCGCGACCAAGGGGCGCTGACCGGATTCAGCATCCGCCGCACTGCGAAGAGCCCAGTATTTCACTAGCTCTATCGACAAACTCTACTTACCCCACTAATTTGCCTACTAGGTTTGTCAGATCAGCCGCTTGGCTGATGGTTGACCGAGCTGTCACGAGCGCCAACGTTCAGCCCTGGCTTGTTGACCGGCAACCCTCGTTCGCGAAGGGGTGCCCCGGATGAGGACACGGCCGTGCCCCCGGGTGCGGCAAGCGCGGGCCCGTACTCCCGGGCCTGAGCCGAGGGAGCTGTGAGATGTCGGGAGCGACTCGCCACGCCAGTGGCCGCTTCACGCTCGCATGCCGGTGCGGGACGCAAGCCGTTGCCCACGTGCTCAGCCCCTGGGCGGGCGGGTCCGGGCAGGGGCTGACCCGCCGCCTAGCCATCGACCTGCGCCGTTCGTCCAGCTGCCTCTGTTCGTCCAGCTGCCTCTGTCGCTGACACCGCCGCCCACGGCGGTCCGGTCCCGCCGACCAACCGTCCGCCCTGCTCGGCACGGCCCCGACGGCTGGCCCTGCCGCACGCCGTCGACCAGCCGACCACCGACGGCCAGCCGACGGTCGGCCCGACGGCCATCCCGACAAGAAGTCTCGACACCCGATGTCCAGCAAGGTCTTCGGCGTCAGGAAACGCGTACCCCTGACGCTCGCCGCCGCCCTGTCCGTGGCGCTCGCGCTCGGGCCTGCGGCTCCAGTGACGATGGCGCGCCAGGCACGGACGGCGCCGCCGGTACCCCGAGAAGCGGGGGGACGTTGACGTTCGCCAGCAACACGGACGGCGCCTGCCTCGATCCGCACCAGAGCCCGGCCGACATCGACGGTCTCTACACACGGTCGATCTTGGACTCGCTCGTGGCGCTGAGCACCGACGGCACCATCCACCCGTGGCTGGCCATGAAGTGGACGGTGTCCGCGGACCAGAAGACGTATTCCTTCACGTTGCGCGACGATGTGACGTTCAGCAACGGCGAGAAGTTCGATGACGCGGCGGTGAAGGCGAACCTCGACCACATCGTGGCGCCCGCCACCAAGTCGCAGCTCGCCGCCGGAACGATCACGGGCTACACCGGGACGACGGTCGTCGACCCGACCCACGTCGATGTCCACTTCAGCGCGCCGACCTCGGCCTTCCTGCCCACCCTGGCGACGGCCTACCTGGGCATCGAAGCGCCGAGCACGCTCAGGCAGCCGCCGTCGGCGCTGTGCACGAAGATCGTCGGCAGCGGTCCCTTCATCAGCACCGGCGGTTACGTCAAGGGCAGGGGCATCGACTACACCCGCAATCCCGGCTACAAGTGGGCGCCCGCCACGGCGAAGCACACCGGCGCCGCCTATCTCGACGCGCTCTCGATCAAGGTCACCCCCGAGGACTCGTCCCGCTACGGAGCGCTGACCAGCGGCCAGATCGACGCGATCGCCAGCGTCCCGCCGGTAAACGTGAGCCAGCTGAAGTCGACCCCCGGATTCCAGCTCCAGACCGCGTTGGCCCCGGGCGGTAACTACAGCTACTACCCAAACACCGCCAAGGGTCCCTTCGCCGACGTCCGGGTCCGGGAGGCCTTCCGCGCGGGAATCGACTGGGCGACCATCGTCGACAAGCTGTACTTCGGCGTCTTCCCGGCCGCGAAGGGCCCGCTGTCGCCGTCCACGGTCGGCTATGACAAGTCGATCGAGTCGTCCTACGGCTTCAACCCGAAAAAGGCCAACCAGCTGCTCGACGAGGCCGGCTGGACCGCTCGGGACGGCCAGGGCTACCGGACGAAGGACGGCGCGCGCCTCACCGTCACGCATCCCTTCCTCAAGCAGTACGCCCGGGAGCAGCGCGACACCCTCGCAGACCAGATCCAGGCCGCTGCGAAGCAGCTCGGCATCGAGGTCAGGACGACGAACCCGGAGTACACGGCGTTCACCAAGGACGCCGTGGCCGGTAACTACGATATCTCGGGTGGGTGTTCCTCCGGCGGGTTGGTGCTGCGCTCGGTGTGCTGTGGGGCGCGGTCACCTTCACGTTCCTCGCCCTGCACCTGCGCTCGGGCAGCATCATCGACGCGATCATCGGACAGGCGGTGGTCACCCCGGAGATCAGGGCCCGGATCATCTCCGACTACGCGCTGGACCAGCCGCTGATCGTCCAGTACTTCGACTATCTGGGGCACCTACTGCGCGGCGATCTCGGTCATTCCTACAACCAGGGGATGCCGGTTTCCGAGGCGATCGGCCAGCAGATCGGACCGACGTTCGCGCTGCTTGCCAGCGGCGTGGGGCTCGCGCTCGTCGGATCGATCGTTGTCGCGACGTCCACCGCGAACCGGACGCGCTGGGTGCGCGGTCCCGTCGTGGGACGGGACCCGGCTGTCACCGGCGCCCGGTGGCCCGGTCGCGCAGCCCCGGGCCGTGGTGGGCTCGGAGATGGTGCTGGAGGCAAAACACCTGGTGAAGACGTTTCCCGTGCCGGGGCGCGGCACGCTGACCGCCGTCGACGACGTGTCACTGCGGCTGCGGACCGGGGAGACCCTCGGCGTCGTGGGCGAGTCGGGGTCGGGCAAGACCACGACCGCCCGGCTACTGCTGGACCTCGAACAGGCCGACTCCGGCACAGTCGACGTCGACGGCACAAGCTGGCGTGAGATCGACGAGCGGACCAGGCGCGGGCTGCGGCAGCGGATCCAGGTGATCTACCAGGACCCGCTGAGTTCATTCGACCCCCGCCACCCCGTCCGGAAGATCATCAGCGAGCCGCTGGCGGTGCAGGGGGTTCGCCGCGCCGCGCGCCGCGCGCCGGGCCCGCGTCCTCGAACTGATCGAGCAGGTCGGGCTGGACGAGAGCGTGCTCGACCGCCGGCCGCGCCAGCTGTCGGGGGGGCAGCGCCAACGGGTCGCGATCGCCCGGGCGCTCGCCCCGCGACCGCGGGTCATCATCTGCGACGAGCCGGTCTCCGCCCTCGACGTCTCCATCCAGGCGCAGGTGCTCGACCTGCTGGCCGATCTGCAGGCGCGGCTGGGGATCTCCTACGTCTTCATCTCCCATCACCTCGGCGTGATCTACCACGTCAGCGACCGGGTCCTGGTGATAAAGGACGGGCGGGTCGTGGAAGCCGGAGACGTCGAGGAGCTGTTCGCAAACCCCCGCCACGAGTACACCCGCAGCCTGCTCGCCGCGCTCCCCACCCTCGACGGCGCGGCGCTGCGCCCCCGGCCCGCCGACGACGGTGCCGCCGGACAGCCACAGTGAGAGACGAGCCGACCGACCTGAAAGGTTCGCGATGAGTGAGATCCCATTGGCCGTCCTCGACCTCGTCCCGGTCAGTGATGGCGGCACGAACGGCGAAGCACTGCGCAACACCGTCGATCTGGCCCGGCGGGCGGAGGAGTTCGGGTACGAACGCTACTGGTTCGCGGAACATCACCTCAATCCCGGCGTCACCTCAATCCCGGCGTCCTCGGCGTCTCCCCCGCCGTCGCCATCGCCCTGGTGGCCGGAGCGACGAGGACCATCCGGCTCGAGTCGGCCGGGGTGCAGGCCGGACACCGCACCCCGCTGTCGGTGGTTGAGGAGTTCGGCCTCATCGACGCCCTGCACCCGGGCCGCCTCGACCTCGGGATCGGACGCTCGCCCAGCCGGCCGGCCCCCGGGCCCGGCGGGCCGGTGAACGACCCGGCAGCCGAACGAAGCCTGATCTCGACGGCGGCGGCCTACTCCGCCGGGCTCGGCGGGGCGGACCACAGCATCGAGCAGCGGGCCGAGAACGGCCTGCTGATCCCCAAGCGCTACGACTTCCGCGGGCTGCTCGGCTCGTCGCGGCTGGGGCTTATGCTGTCGCTGCTGCAGCAGCCGAGCGCCTACACCCCGGACTACGCCGAGCAGATCGACGACGTCCTCGCGCTGCTGCGCGGAACCTATCGCTCGGCCGACGGCCTCCAGGCGCACGCCTACCCCGGTGAGGGCGCGAACGTGCAGGTCTGGATCCTCGGGGCATCCGGCGGATCGAGCGCCGCCGTCGCCGGCGAGCGCGGGCTGCGGTTCGCGGCCTCCTACCACCACAGCCCCAGCACCGTGCTCGATGCCGTCGACGCCTACCGGGCCGCGTTCCGGCCATCGGCGGAACTCGCCGAGCCGTACGTGTCGGTCTCGGCGGACGTCGTCGTCGGGGAGGACGATGCGAGCGCCGCACGGCTGGCCGCCGGCTACGGCCTGTGGGTCCGCAGCATCCGTTCCGGCGCCGGGGCCATCCCGTTCCCCAGCCCGGAGCAGGCCGCAGCGCACGCCTGGAGCAACGCCGACCGCGCGCTCGTCGAGGACCGGGTCACCACCCAGCTCGTCGGGTCCCCGCGAACCGTCGCCGACCGGCTCGAGCAGCTGGCCCAGGCGACCGGGGCCGACGAGCTCGCCATCACCACGATCACCCACCAGCACGCCGACCGGGTGCGGTCCTACGAGTTGCTCACCAAGGAGTGGCGCCGACGCCGGGCGTGAGTAGGCCGGGATCGCACCTGCCCAGGTCTCCCCGGCCTTTCCCGGCCTTTCCCGGCCTCCCAGGCCTCTCCTGACCTCCCTGACCTCCCTGACCTCCTTCGATCTTCTTCGGCCCTTCTTCGACGTCGAACAGAACCAGAATCTGACTATCGGCCTGACCGCGGCAGGCGCCGCCGCCCCGGTGCCGGCCACCGCCGGAAGGTGGCGGCCCGGCCCGGTGTTGTAGGTGACCGCGGTCGGCGTAGACGCCGATCGCGGATATCGCGGAGGTCTCGGCGCGGCGGGACGGCCAGGGGAAACGGCGAAGGGAACGGTGGTTGTGGTGCCGAAGGCGTACGTCTACAGCGACCACGGCGGTCCGGAGGTGGAGGCATTCGCCGACCTCCCGATCCCGGTGGCCGGGCCGGGTCAGCTCACGATCGCGGTACGTGCCGCCGGGGTCAACCCCGTGGACTGGAAGCTGCGGGGCGGCCTGCGGCTGCCGGCCGCCCCGCCAGCCGTGTTTCCGGTCGTACTCGGAGTGGAGGCCGCCGGCGTGGTGACGCAGGTGGGCCCGGACGTCGACGGATTCGCCATCGGCGACGAGGTGTTCGGCAGCGCGCCGGGCGGTGGCTACGCCGAGTACACGGTGCTGACTGCCGGGGAGAGCGCGTGCAAGCCGGCCGCGGTGTCCTTCGTGGCCGCGGCGACGCTGCCGGTCGCGGCGGCGACCGCCTACGACGGCGTGCACCAGCTGGCCCTGCCGCCCGGCGCCACCCTGCTAATCACCGGTGTGGGTGGCGGCGTGGGAGTGGCCGCCGCGCAGATCGCCCGGCAGGCGGGCCTGACGGTCGTCGGCACCGCGAGCGCCGGCAAGAAGGACTTCGTCGAGGCCCTCGGCATCGCGCACGTCGAGCCGGGCCCCGGCATCGCGGACCGGGTGCGGGCCGCCGCGCCCTGGGGGGTCGACGGAATCTACGATCTCGTCGGGGGCGAGACGCTGGACGACGTCGTCGAGGTCCTCGCGGACCGGTCGAAGCTCG
Source organism: Frankia sp. CgJB1 (assembly GCF_977947065.1). NCBI lineage: Bacteria > Bacillati > Actinomycetota > Actinomycetes > Frankiales > Frankiaceae > Frankia > Frankia sp. CgJB1. Next base: position 1,645 of record NZ_CDWTNB010000148.1, on the reverse strand, counting down.
TCACAGCCTTGTCCGGGGCGAGCGACCGGCACGGCGGGACGACGGTCCAGCGGGCCCGGGACAGCCGCGTGCTCGACGCGGTCGCCCAGCTGGTCGTGGACGGCGCGCTGGACCCGCTCGTGACCGCAACCTCCCCGCTGGACCAAGCCCCGGCGGCGCTGCGCGCGGTGGAGAACGGCCACGCCCGCGGCAAGATCGTGATCGAGGTCGCCGCGTGACCGAGCTTGCCGTTCCCCGACGCCATGTCCCCGACTGGCATGTCCCCGACCGGCAGGAGCCCAGGCGGCACGTGACCGGCCAGCACGTGCTGAACAACCCCGTCCGTTCCTCCCTCCTGGGTCCGCACGCGCATTTCGCCGAGCGGGTCGGTGACGTGCTGCGCTACCCGGTCAACGTGTCACCGTTCGTCGCCCTGCCGGACGTGCCCGACGAGGGCACCTGGCGCAACGCCGCAGCGCTGCTCGGCCCGGGCGCGATCGTGCCGTTCACCGGCATCGACGCTTCCCCGCCGCCCGGCTGGGAAGAGGCAAGCTTCGACGGCGCGCAGCTCGTGGACGAGGGGGTCGACGCGTTCCCGGACGAGGAGGCCGTGCGGCTGGGGCCCGCGGACGTGCCGGAGATGCTCGCGCTGGTCGAACGCACCAAACCCGGGCCGTTCCTGCCCCGCACGATCGAGCTCGGCACGTACCTCGGCATCCGGCGGGACGGCACGCTGGTGGCGATGGCCGGGGAACGGCTGCACCCGCCCGGCTGGACCGAGATCAGCGCCGTCTGCACGGACGCGGGCCACCGGGGCCAAGGCCTCGCGACCCGGCTCGTCCGCGCGGTCGCCGCGGGCATCCGGGCCCGCGGGGAAACACCGTTCCTGCACGCCGCGGCGACCAACACGAACGCGATCCGGCTCTACGAGTCGCTCGGGTTCCGGCTGCGGCGTGAGGTGACGTTCCGCGCCGCGCAGATACCGGATATCGAGCCGGCCGCGTAACCACCGCCCGGCCGCGTAACCACCGCACCGGCCCGCGTGGCGAACGCCTTCCCCGCGGGCCGGTGCGGACCACCGGCAGGCTATCCCCCCGGTCGGACGACCCGCGCCGGCGCGACGACCGGCCCTGCCCGCGCTCGCCCCGTCCGACTACCGTTCAGAAGTGGAGGTACGCCGACGACCCAGAACGAGGGGGATGACGCGATGACCCCGCCGAACGCGGGCGCGCCGGCGCTCGTCACCGTGGCTTCACCGACCGATCGGACCGAGCTGGCCATGCCCACGACGCAGACACCGACCCAGACCACCGGGACCAGCATCAGGGTGGCATTCGCCTTCGACCATGCCGGTGGCGGGGTGCTGTCCCCCGCAACCTGCCTGTGGCTGCTCGGGAACGAGCAGCTCGGCCGGGTGGCGTTCCGGGCGGACGGGGAGGTCCTCGTGCTGCCGGTGAACTACGTGATGGACGGGGAGGCGGTGGCCTTCCGGACGGCCGTGGGCTCGAAGCTAACCGCCGCGATCGAGGAGGACGCGGTTAGCTTCGAGGTCGACGGGCGCGATCCGGCGTCCCGCAGCGGCTGGAGCGTCCTGATCAGCGGGAAGGCCGTGTCCGTCACCGACCCGGGCACGCTGGCCAGGCTCGAGCGGACGGGACTCAAGCCA
>NZ_CDWTNB010000147.1:0-9954 GCF_977947065.1 Frankia sp. CgJB1 | reverse complement strand
AGAACCAGGCGATGCATCACCCGATGGCGACATCGTCCGGTCCGGCCGTGACGAGGGCCGCCGACTGTTGTAGGGCGAGGTTACGGTGCCCGGGTGGCACTGACATCGTCCCCGGAACAGCCGCTGCCGGTCCGCAGCGTGTCGCGCGCGCTGGGAGACTGGATCAACCGGCTGGGGCGAGTGTGGGTCGAGGGGCAGGTGACCGGGATCGTCCGCCGTCCCGGGATGGGAACGGTCTTCCTCACCCTGCGGGACCCGGTGGCCGACGTGTCCCTGCGGGTCACCTGCCCGCGCGCGGTGTGCGACGCGGTGGGGCCGGCGCTCGTCGACGGGGCCCGCGTCGTGGTGTGGGGCAAGCCGTCGTTCCACCCCGGCCGAGGCACGCTGGCCCTTGCGGTTGTTGAGATTCGCCCGCTCGGTGCCGGTGCGCTGCTGGCCCGGCTCGAACAGCTCAAGGCCACGCTGGCGGCCGAGGGGCTGTTCGCCGCGTCCCGTAAGCGGCGTCCTCCGTTCCTCCCGGCGGCCGTCGGTCTGATCACCGGGCGGGCCAGCGCGGCGGAGCGGGACGTGGTCGAGAACGCGCGCCGTCGCTGGCCGGCGGTGCGTATCGTGTTACGGGAGGTGGCCATCCAGGGGCCTCTCGCGGTCGCCCAGGTCATCGACGCGCTGCGGGAACTCGACGCGCGTGCCGAAGTGGAGGTGATCGTCATCGCTCGTGGCGGCGGGTCGCTGGAGGATCTGCTGCCCTTCTCTGACGAGGCGCTGCTGCGGGCCGTCGTGGCCGCGCGTACCCCGGTGGTGTCGGCAATCGGACACGAGCAGGACACCCCTTTGCTCGATTTTGTCGCCGACGTCCGCGCCTCCACACCGACGGACGCGGCGAAGAGGGTGGTGCCGGACGTCGGTGAGCAGGCGATCGCGGTCGCCCAGCTGCGGGCCCGGGCCCGGCGGGTCGTCGAGCACCGGCTCGACCGGGAGGAACGTTGGCTGGCGGACACCCGGGGGCGCCCCGTGCTCGCAACGCCCACGCGCGACGTGGGCCGCAGAGCGGACGACGTGTCGGCGCTCCTCGCCCGTTCGCGCCGCTGCGTCCGCCACATGATAAATGTGACCGGGAACGATCTGGCCGCCACCCGGGCCCGGATGCGCGCGCTGTCGCCGGCGGCGACCCTCGACCGCGGGTACGCCGTGGTGCAGCGCACCGTGGATGGTGCGGTTGTGCGCGGGCCTGCCGAGGTTGCGGCCGGGGACGGGCTCGCCATCCGGGTGGCGGGCGGAACGCTGCGCGCGACGGTCGTGGACGGCTGAGCAGGCCCGGCGGCCCGGTCGGCTGGAGGGGCCGCTCGCTCAGGAGACGCTCAGGAGATCAGGAGACGCTCAGGGGAGTGGAGTCGCCGCGGCCAGTCGAGCGCGGGCGCCGTCGAGCAGCGCCTGACAGGTCCTGGCGAGCTCCTCGCCTCGTTCCCAGAGGATCAGTGACTCCTCCAAACTCACCCCGCCGGCCTCCAACCGGCGGACGACCTCCTCGAGTTCGGCCCGCGCGGCCTCGTAGGTGACCGGTGGGGCCGGGACGCCCGGCGGGGGGACATCGGCGGAGCCCGAGGCGTGACCGGTAGGGCTGTCGTTGAATGCTTCGGGCATGGCCACCTCCGTGCCGCCTCTGCGGCCCTCTATCCTCTAGAACCCTCTATGCCTCTACAACCCTCTACAGCGAGGTCCGCTCAATCCGTGGACCGCGCGGTTCCGGGCCAGCCCCGGCGGAGCGGGGAGGCCCCCTGCCTCGGGGTGCCATCGGCGTTTGCGGCTCGGTCCCGGTGGGCTATCGGTGATTACGGGTTCGGCCCCGACCCAGCATCCACCGTTGGGCGACCCGACGGCCAGGGGGCACCGGCGTGGCGATTTCCCCTCCGCCCGACCAACATGATATCCAACAAGGAACAATCATGGCTGAACCCGGTCGGTCCGGTAGAGATCCATAGTACAAGGTCGCTGCACGGCGTTTCAGGTCGGTCGCGGTCCGAGACGGACCGCGACCGACCTGGCACACCGGCCGTTACCCGCAGGACATCCAGTCTGGAGGTAGCAATGCCCGCGCTACGCCCGACGCCTCGTCGCCGGCCTCTCGGCGACCTCGCCCGAGAGCACGCTCCGCCTTCGGTTGCCGCCGTGGGTGCCGTGCCGAGGGGTGGGATGACCGGGACGCGGGGTGGCGGCGCCCACCTCGGATGGCGGATGCCGACGACGGGCCCGCTGCTACGTCGGGCGGCCGGGCTGGTCATCGGCATGGCGATTCTCATCCCGGCCGCCACCGCGCTGGAGGGTGGGGGCGAGCCACCGGCCGCAACGGCCGTCGCACCCGCACGGCCTCCCGTCATCGCGGTCGCCGTCCAGCGCTGACCGGGCGGCTTGCACCGACCGGGTTCCCATCGACCAGGCTCGCACCGACGGCGCGATCAGTTCGTGGCGGCGGGAACGACCGGTCGCAGTGACGCGGCGAGGGTGACCAGATCGGCCTGATTCGCCCCGCCTTTGCCGCCTCCATCATCCACGATCACGGTGACGCCGCCGTCGGTCCGGGTGAGCGCGAGATGCCCATCGCCGTCCCGGCGTTGCTGCCAGGCGACGCCTTCCACATCGACCGTGCCGTTGGCCGGTCGGTTCCCCAGGATCCGCTGGACCGCGGTGGGAGCGTTGCTCTCGACGAAGCGAGCGAACGTCCGATGGTCGGGCCGATCGACGACATAGCCGATCGTCGCCTCGGCGGGACCACCGTCGGCACCACCGGTGGGCAGCGTCAGGCGGATGGAGGTCGGCTTCCAATAGGAGGGCAGGCCAGCCGGCCCGAGTGGGGAGTAGGGCGCCTGGCGGGCGAACGCCGCCATCGGCTCACTCGTCGCGACGACCTTGACCGTGGGCTCGTCGCTTCCGCGGGGCATGACGAAGATGACGAAGAGCAGGACACCCGCCATGACTACGGCGAGAGAGAGCGCCATGTCTCTGATCGTTTCCTGACCGCGTCGTCGTGCCACGTCCCCATCTTCCAGGTCTGAGCCCCCGGATGGGCACCCAGACCACGTCTGGGCGGCTCATAGGGGTGGTGGCGTGTTCAGGCTCTCGCCCGGCTGGAGGGCCTTATCGGGGAGCGCGGGGTGAGGAACCGGCCACGCCGGGACCTGTCGGGCAGCCGTCACGCCCCCTCCGCGTGACGGCTGCCCGATGCTTCGTTGGACGCGCGTACCGGGTTGAAGGTTGCGTGCCTCTTCGGCGGATTCGAGGTGTCGTGTCGACGACAGGCCGGATTTGCCGGACGGCCGCAGGCACACCTTCGCGGCGGGATAGGGTCATGAAGGTATATTTGGCGTCACTCTGGGCCTAATCTCGGGCGCCGACGGGGCTCCCGAACTAGGCTCGGGGCCGTGTCTTCCACTGCTGAATCCTCCGTCTCCAGGCCTTCCGACGCCTCGTCCGTGCCCGACACGCTGGCCGTGCAGGGACAGGCTCCGGATCGCAACCTCGCGCTCGAACTTGTCCGGGTAACCGAGGCAGCCGCGCTCGCCGCGGCGCGCTGGGTCGGCCGTGGTGACAAGAACGGCGCGGACGGGGCCGCCGTCGACGCGATGCGCCGACTGGTCGGCACCGTCTCGATGCGCGGGATCGTCGTGATCGGCGAGGGGGAGAAGGACGAGGCCCCCATGCTGTTCAACGGCGAGGTGGTCGGTTCGGGGGAAGGGCCCGAGTGCGACGTCGCCGTGGATCCCGTGGACGGTACGACGCTGACCTCCAAGGGGATGAATAACGCCATCTCGGTCATGGCGGTCAGCGAGCGTGGCTCGATGTACGACACGAGCGCGTGTTTCTACATGGAGAAGCTGGTCACCGGCCCGGAGGCGGCCGGGGCGGTGGATATCACGGCCTCGGTGGAGGACAACATCCGCGCCGTGGCGAAGGCCAAGGAGATCCTCCCGCGGGACGTCACCGTGGTGGTCTTGGACCGGCCCCGGCACAGCCAACTGGTCGAGCAGATCAGGGCGGCCGGCGCCCGAGTTAAGCTGATCTCCGACGGCGACGTCGCCGGAGCGGTGATGGCCGCCTCGGCGGACACCGGCGTGGACCTGCTGCTAGGGATCGGCGGCACTCCCGAGGGGATCATCACGGCCTGCGCGGTGACCTGTCTGGGCGGAGTGATCCAGGGCCGGCTGTGGCCGCGGGACGACGCGGAGTATCGCAAGGTCGCCGACCTCGGGGGCGACCCGACCCGGGTACTGTCCACCCGGGACCTCGTCGACAGTGACAACGTCTTCTTCGTGGCGACCGGCATCACGGACGGCGAACTGCTCGCCGGGGTGCGGTACCGGCCGGGCGGGGCGAACACGTCCTCGCTGGTGATGCGGTCACGCTCGGGCACCATCCGCCGAGTGGACAGCCAGCATCAGCTCACCAAGCTGCAGGCGTACTCCACCGTCCCGTTCTGAGCCGCCGCTGTCCCGGTCGCCACTCCGGTCGCAGCTCCGATCCAAGTCGCCGGTCCGGTCGGAGTTCCGTACAGTTTCCATGCTGTTCCGGTTCCGTTCCGATTCCGATCTGGTCGGGAGGTGGTCGCATGGTGCTCTACCCGCGACCTTCCGTCCCCGCGAGGGTGTTCGCGCGCCTCGACCCCCCGGGACCGCACGGCAGCGCCGCGGAGGTCCGGACGCTGGCGGGTGCGGCACGCAGGTTCCTGCGCCATCCACGGCCCCCCGTCCTGCTTGGTTGCGTGGGGACGCTTGCCGCCCTGCGGGCGGTCCGAGGCCCGTGGCGGATCCGGGACACCGGCGTCGCGGTGGCTGCCATGGCGGCGCAGCCCTTCGTCGAGTGGAGTGTGCACCGGATACTGCTCCACGCCCGGCCGGGCAGTCGGCTGGGATCGATCGGTTACCAGCTTGCCGGATACGGGCACGAGCAGCATCACCGCGATCCGACCAACCTCGACACGATGTTCTTGCGCCCCCGCGAGGTGATCAGCGGAACCGTCGCCGTCGCGGCGCCGGCGCTGCTCGGGCCGCCGTGGGCGGCGACCGGCGCGCTCTGCCTCGGGATGGGTGCGCTCGTCTACGACTGGACGCATTTCCTCATCCATACCCGGGTCCCCCCACGCACGGCCTACTACCGGCGGTTGTGGCGAGGGCATCGTTTGCACCACTACCGCAACGAGCGGTACTGGCTCGGGGTGACCAGTCCGCTCGGTGATCTGGCCCTGCGCACCGACCCGCCGCGGGACGCCGTGGCACTCTCGCTGACCGCCCGCGGGCGGAGTACCGCCGCCACCCCGTCTGCTCAGTTTGTTCGGCCTGCTCAGTGCTCCGGCAGGGCCTGTGATGGCGAGCTGAGGCTGGGGGATGCGAGGTCGCCCGGGTCCCCGGTGCCGGTTACCGGGCCAGGATCAGGCTGACCGAGCCGGGGGGTGAAAAGATCGGGCTGATGGGCTGCGCGCCGAAACCGATGGGTGTGGGCTCGTGGCACCGTGAGAGGCGGCGCGGGCCGCCCGACGCCTTCCAACCACGCGAGAAGCCGGCTGTCGGGCGTGTTCGCCTCGACGGTCAACCGAGCGAGGGCGAAGCGGTCGTCGGCGGGATGCGAGAGGACGTCGCGTACCGCGCAGGCCGAACTGTAGCCGGCCGAGATCACAAGCTGGCGTACGGACGGGTCGTATCCGCCGAGGGGATAGGCGAACGTGCGAGGTTCGTCCCCGGTCGCCACGGCCAGCCGACGACGCGACAGCGTCAGTTCGGCAATCACGTCGGTCCGCGCCAGCTCGTCCAGCCGCCGTCCGGTGTGACCGGATCCGCCGATTTCTATCCCGAGACCCCGTATTCGATGAAGGTCGGTCCGGTTGAAATAGCCCGGATCACCGACCCGCGAACTGGTCACGAATACCGTCGCCGTCAGACCCGTCTCGGCCAGCCGGCGGAGAGCCTTCAAGGTTTCCACGCCGCCGTCGTCGAAGGTGATGACGACCGGGTTGGCCGACGAGGTGGCCGCGCGCAGGGATGCGGCATATTTCGACACGGTGAGCGTCTGCCGGCCGGAGGCGGCGATGATGGCGCAGTGCCGCATGAAGGTCGAGAAGGGGATCAGCCGACGTCGCGGGCCGCGTGGCGGCTGCGTGTCGAGAGACCGGTAGCGCAACATCGGGATCACCGGGGTTCTCCCCGCTGAGCAGGGACTGGCGGTCACCGGGACCCGGCCGGCTCACCAGCGGACAGGACGTGCTCGCCGGAGAAAGCGTGAGACGTGCACGACAAGCGGGCCTCCCTACGTCCGCCGCCTCCAGGGGATGCGGCACCCGATAGGTCAGTGGAAGTGCGCCTGAGCGGCGGGTGCGTGATGCGACATGGAATCTAGCACGAGCTGTGGCAATAGGTGTGGTCGCGTTGCCGGTGTTTGTCATCGGCCGTTCCAGCTACATTCCTGTTATTGTTTTTATTGAGGGCGCGGATTTACTCATGGGTCGGTTGTGGCGGTACGGCCGACCTGGCGTGGGGAACTGGCGCGGGGAAGCGGCGGTCCGGGCCTACTACGACCGGCGTCGGCGCTCGGCGGCCGACTGCGAGAGGGAACGTTGCCGCTCGCGGCGCGCCATCTGAGCGCGGCGACCCCGGAAGAGCGCGATGACGGCCACCAGGATGAAGGCCGTCAGCAGGATCGGAGCGTGAAAGATCATCTCCGAGCCGACGTCGATGGCCTTGTTGCGCAGGCCGGAGCTGCCGTCCCCGGCCGCGGGGTTCAGGTAGCCGACGCCGAGGGCGATGAGCGCGTAGGCGAGCGGCGGCATGATCACTACGCCGATGAGGTCATCCGCATGCACGCGGACCGCGGCGAGGACGCACGAGCCGATGAACAGCACGGCGAAGGCGAACTTCAGGGAACCGAAGATCGCGGAGTCCACGATGGCACCTAGCCCACCGAGGACGAGGACGAGGATGCCGGTGCCGAGCGCGGTGAGGCCCCGGCGGCTGCCCGTGAACAGCGTGGGCGGCGGCCCACCCGCCCGACTGCGCGAGCTGCGGGCGTACAGATCGTCATGCCCGCGAGCGCGTGCGGATCTGCCCGGCGGTCCGGCCGACTGCCGGTGAGGCGGCACACTCACGAAGGCAAGGTACCGCCCGCAGATTTCCAATGCGTCAGGGCGATGCGCCAGACATGCGCATCAGCTCTCGTATTTGAGCTTTCGGTGTCGATCTCACTGCTTTCCGTTGCTTAAGCCTCCTTATGCTAGTCGTCTGCGTCTCATCTGACCGGATCTGCGCCGTCAGAGGTCTGATACCCGGCATCGACTCCGAGGTCCTCTATGGCGCCACCCCGCCCGGTCGTCGCGCCCTCCCCGGTACTCCTCAGGAGCTCGGCGGCGGACAGCGGCCGCACGCCGGTCTCCACCGGAACCGGACTGGGGAGCCCCGCCTCGACGACTTCCATGGCCGCGAGCCGGCGGGCAGGGGTCAGCACCCGGCTTTCCAACGAGCCGACGGTGGCGTTGAAGTCCCCCACCGCCCGGCCGAGCGAGCGACCGAGGCGATCGACGTGTTCGCCCAGGGTGCCGAGGCGGGTGTAGAGGTCGCGACCCAGCTCGAAGATCTCTTTCGTCCGTGCGGTCAGCGCATCCTGAGTCCAAGCGTGGGCGATGGTGCGCAGCATGGCGATCAGCGTGGTTGGGGTAGCGATGATGACCTTCTTGCCGGCGGCGTGTTCGAGCAGGCCGGGATCGTGATCGAGGGCAGGGGCCAGGAACGCCTCGGCGGGGACGAAGAGCACCACGAACTCCGGGGACGACGGCAGCCGCCGCCAGTAGGACTTGGCGCCGAGGCCGTCGACATGCGCACGCAGATGGCGGGCGTGGGCGGCCATCCGGCGCGCGCGATGGTCCTCGTCCGTCGTGTCGGCGGCCTCCAGGAACGCACTGAGCGGAACCTTCGCGTCGACGACCACGTTGCGGCCACCGGCAAGATGGACGACCATGTCGGGCCGTTGCGGGCCGTCGTCGCCCTGGATCGTCATCTGCTCGGTGAAGTCGCAGCGGTTGAGCATGCCGGCCACCTCCGCCACCCGGCGCAGCTGCATCTCGCCCCAGGCACCGCGGGCCTGGGGCCGGCGCAGCACGGTCACGAGCGCGGCGGTCTGCGACCGGAGGTTCTCCGACGCCTCACGGGCGAACCGCACCTGCTCGACGAGCGCCGCGTAGGCCTCGGTGCGCGCGGTCTCCAGCTCCCGCAGCCGGTCTTCCATCCGCCCGAGGGCCTCCCGCAGCGGCGTCACCATGCTCTCGACCGCCGAACGACGGGCGTCGAGGTCGCCGCGGGCACGGGCGCCGGCCTCGTCCAGCCGGGCGGAGGCCAGCTCCACCAACTGACGGCTCGCGCCCTCCAGAGCCTGCGCGGACAGCGCTCGGAAGCTCTCGGCGAGCCGGTCCTGGCTCTGCTCGACCAGCGCCACCCGCTCGGCCGCCGCTCGCTGCTCGTACTCCAGCACGGTGCGCAGGCTGGACACGTCCGACTCGGCCAGCATCGCACGCTCGGCAGCGGCGGCGGCGGCCTCCCGGGCCTGGTCGCGCTCCCGCATGGCGGCGGCGTGCGCGGCCGTGAGCGCGGCGACCCGCGGATCGGCGAAGCGGCGCGCGGCGGCGAATCCGCCCATGGCGCCGAGAGCCAGCCCGATCAGGGCCAGCAGCGCGCTGGTCGTGTCCACGGGAGAGAGGCAATCACGGCCCTCCGACAGTTTCGCGCGGTTTCGCGGTGAGTCGGTCCCCGGCGGGGCGGCCGCAGGGCCCGTAGCCGTGAGGTCCGTAGCCGTGAGGTCCGTAGACTGACCGGCCATGGGCCTGTCGATCGGGATCGTCGGGCTGCCCAACGTCGGCAAGTCCACGTTGTTCAACGCCCTGACGCGCAATGAGGTGCTGGCCGCGAACTACCCGTTCGCGACGATCGAGCCGAACGTGGGCGTGGTCGGGGTGCCCGATCCGCGTCTCGGCGAGCTCGCGAAGCTCTACGACAGCGCCCGGACGGTGCCGGCCACGGTCAGCTTCGTGGACATCGCCGGCCTGGTCCGAGGCGCGTCCGAGGGGCAGGGCCTGGGTAACCGCTTCCTCGCGAACATCCGCGAGTCCAACGCGGTCTGCCAGGTCGTCCGGGTGTTCTCCGATCCTGACGTGGTGCACGTCGAGGGCAGGGTCGACCCGGCCGACGACATCGAGACGATCAACACCGAGCTGATCCTCGCCGATCTGCAGACCGTCGACGCGCGCCTGCCGAAGCTGGAGAAGGAGGCCCGGGCCGACAAGGCGAAGCAGCCGTTGCTGGCCGCGGTGAAGGCCGCGCGCGAGGTGCTTGACGCCGGCCGCACGCTGTCCTCGGAACCGAAGATCGATCGCGACGCCCTGCGGGAGCTTTTCCTGCTCACCGCCAAGCCCTTCCTCTACGTCTTCAACGTCGACGAGGACGTCCTCGCCGATCCCGGTCGGCGCAAGGAACTTGTCGGGTCCGTCGCGCCCGCGGACGCGATCGTGCTATGCGCCAAGGTCGAGGCCGAACTGGCCGAACTGGCCGAACTGGCCGAACTGGCCGAACTGGCCGAACTGGCCGAGGCCGACGCCGCGGAGCTGCTGGCCTCGCTCGGCCAGGAGGAGAGCGGCCTCGCCCAGCTGGCCCGGATCGGTTTCCACACCCTCGGGCTCCAGACGTTCCTGACGGCCGGCCCGAAGGAGGCCCGGGCCTGGACCATCAGGGCCGGGGCGACCGCGCCGGAGGCCGCCGGGGCCATCCACACCGACTTCCAGCGTGGCTTCATCAAGGCCGAGATCGTCTCGTACGACGCCCTGATCGCGGCCGGTTCGATGGCCGCCGCCCGCGCGGCCGGCAAGGTGCGCATGGAGGGCAAGGACTACGTGATGGCCGACGGCGACGTCGTGGAGTTCCGCTTCAATCT
>NZ_CDWTNB010000146.1:0-9978 GCF_977947065.1 Frankia sp. CgJB1 | reverse complement strand
CGCCAAAGCCGTGCCGATGATCAGGCCAGGACAAGACGCAGGCTGCTCCCCGGATGATGCGGAAGGCTCGGTCGACCATAAAACGTCCCCCGACGGTCCTGGACCTGCGCTGAATGGACGGCAGGCGGATAAGCATCCCCATGGAGCTGGACGTTACTATCAAGACACCCAAGGCGACGAGGTCTTTCTCATACTCCTCCCGGACGGGCCGCCGACCCTCACCCCCTCGGCGGCACGGGCACTGCTGCGTATCCTGCTGGCAGCACAATCCGCCCGTTCCGGCCGAACACCCGGGACCGAAGCGAACATGCCGCGGAAAGATCCGCCCACCTCAGACTCATCCGCGTCGCCTCACCACAAAGGACCGCCCCCATGATCAGACTTGCGTTCTGCGGCAGGGTCTCCACCGAAGACCAGCAGGATCCAGAGGTCTCCCGCAACTGGCAGATCGCCCGCGCACGAGCCCTGACGGAGAAGCACGGGGAGATCGTCGCCGAGTACTTTGACGTCGGGCACTCCCGGTCCCTGCCCTGGAAGCGCCGTCCACAGGCCAGCCTGCTACTCGACGCCCTCCCGGAACCCCGATCGGGGTTTCGATGCGGTTGTCATCGGCGAGCCGCATCGGGCGTTCTACGGCAACCAGTTCAGCCTGATCTTCCTGCTGTTCACCCACTATCGCGTCGCGCTGTGGGTGCCCGAGGTCGGCGGGCCGATCGACCCGACCTCGGAAGCCCACGACCTGATCATGTCAGTGTTCGGGGGCATGTCGAAGGGAGAACGGAACCGCATCAAGATCCGGGTACGGACCGCGATGGCAGCCCAGGCCAAGACCGAAGGCCGCTACCTCGGCGGTCGGCCGCCCTACGGCTACCGCATCGCCGACGCCGGCCCCCACCCCAACCCGGCCAAGGCCGCCGACGGCAAACGCCTCCACGTCCTGGAACCCGACCCGGTCACCAGCCCCATCGTGGCCAGGATCTTCTCCGAGTACGCCGCAGGCCGCGGGCTGTACGCGATCGCCGAGGGACTCACCGCCGACGGCATCCCCAGCCCGTCAGCGCATGATCCGGCACGCAACCCGCATAGGACCGGTATCGCCTGGTCCAAACCGGCGCTGCGTGCCATCCTGACCAACCCCCGCTACACCGGCCGTCAGGTCTGGAACCGCCAGCGCAAGGACGAGGTCCTTCTCGACGTCGAGGACGTCGCCCTCGGCTACGAGACCCGAATGCGGTGGAACAACCCCGACACCTGGATCTACTCCGCCGCGATCGTCCATCCGCCGCTGGTCGACGACGACACCTTCGCCCAGGTCAAAGCCCGCTACGCCGCCCGCAAGCTTGATCCGAGCGGGCCGCGCGAGCCCAAACGCACCCGGCACCCCTACCAGCTCCGTGGGCGGATGCGCTGCGGGAACTGCCAGCGGCGGATGCAGGGCAGCTGGAACAACGGCAAACCCCACTACCGCTGCGTCTACCCCGACCAGTACGCCTTCGCCAACCACGTCCACCACCCCTGCAGCGTCTACGTCCGCGAGGAACTCATCGTCCCCCACCTCGACCGCTGGCTCGCCCGCGCCTTCACCCCGCCCCGGCTCCCTGTGACCATCGCCGCCCTGACCGCCGCCCAGGATGACAACACCGACATCGGCCGTGACGCCGACCTCGCCCAAGCACGGAAGGCCGTCGCCGACTGCGACGCCAAGCTGGAGCGCTACCGGCTCGCCCTCGAAGCCGGCGCCGACCCCGCCCTCGTCGCCCGCTGGACCGCCAAAGCCAACACCGAACGCGCCGCCGCCCAGGCCCGCCTCCGGACCACCACCGACCGTCAGCGCATGACTGAACAGGAGATCAGCGACATCGTCACCGTCATGGGCGACATCGTCACGGTCCTCGCTGAGGCCGACCCAGCCGACAAGGCCGAGATCTACACCCAGCTCGGGCTCCAGCTGATCTACGAGCCGGGAGCCCACCAAGTGATTGCCGAAGCCCAGCCTCAAACGATCATGTACAAACGAGAGTGTCCGAGGGGGGACTTGAACCCCCACGCCCGTTAAAGGGCACTAGCACCTCAAGCTAGCGCGTCTGCCATTCCGCCACCCGGACAGGTGGTCGCGGATGTCTCACCCGCGAACGACTGCGATGTTACACACTCCAAGGGGGTGGTTGTCGCTACCCCCGACCACCAGACGATCAAGTCCCGACTTGCGAGTTCTGCCCCGCTTCGACGAGAACGAGAAGCGGCAGGATCACTACTCGAGGTGTGTCTCGGAGAATGTCGATCATGACTGGCTGGGCGCCGGGGCCTCTGGATCTCGCCTACGCGACGGGCCTACGTAACGGACCCGCCCCGCGGCTGGCCGCCCCGACCCGCCGGAGGAACTCCTCGACCAGGCTGATCAGCTCCCGGGCCACCTCGGGCGGGAGATCTGCGGACAGCACCGCCGGCAGTTGGGTTCCAGCTGCTCCGGCGAAGCTCCGGTTACTTACGTGGAGCATCGACTCGAACACTGGAAGTCCGAGACTCGATGCCTGGTGGATGTAGGGCCGCAGGAAGCTGGTCGGCCGACCGCCGTAGTACTGGACCATCATGAGAACAACACCGAGCACCCGCGGTTCGAGTCGTTTCACGGCCGGATGCATCCCGGACTGCAACTCCGCGACCCTGTTGTACTCCCAGACGAACCGGCCCAGTCTGCTCATCAGATGTTCGATGCCCAGCGTCGACAGGTTGTCCGGCCGGGCCGGGATGAGCAGGTGGTCGCAGGCGGCGATCGCGGCCCGGGTGATGACTCCGAAGTTCGGCGGGCAGTCGATGAGCACAAGGTCGTAGTCGTACGTGGAGAAGGACGCCAGCCCGGTGGCCAGCCGCTGGTAGACGTCGAAGTAGTACCTGGTGGACCGGTGGGCCCGCGCCCCGCCCAGCCTGGCGGTGAGGTCCATCTCGATGTCGCCGAGCGAGAGGTGCGACGCGAGCAGGTCCAGCGTGCCGCCGCCCGCGGCGACGGCGGCGTTGACGATCGACGGTGTGGTCACGTACCCCGCGAGGGGCGGTGGGGTGGTCTCCGGCCGCCACGACTCGAACCACGCCTTGACGGTTCTCCGGTGGTCGGCGAGGTCCGTCCGCCAGGTCTCGGGCCGGTAAAAGGAGAAGGTCAGGTTCGCCTGCGGGTCCAGGTCGATCATCAGTACCCGTCTCCCCAACCGGGCGATCGCGGCGCCGATGTTTGCGGTGAGCGTGGTCTTGCCTACCCCGCCCTTGTAGCTGGCGATCGCCACGACCTTCACCGCATCCTCGCTCCCGGTCGCGCGCTCCGCCCGGCGGCGGAGGGACGTCGTGCCTCCTCGGCCGGACCCTCAAGCTTCCGCGTCCGGTTCACCAGCAGACTACGGCTGTTTCTGGATCGGTCACGTGGCCGGGAGTCGGATACTGGTGACTTCCGCCTTCGGGGACGGGAAGGAAGTCCCCCCTCGATCCGTCTCCGGACGCCTGAGTCTGGGATGCATGGGTCAGAAGACGATCGATGGGAACGAGGCCGCCGCGTTGGTGGCCTACCGGGCGAGCGAGGTGATCGCGATCTATCCGATCACCCCGGCGTCGGCTATGGGGGAGCTGGCCGATGCGTGGGCGGCGAAGGGCCGCCCGAACCTGTGGGGTGCGGTGCCCGAGGTCGTCCAGCTGCAGAGCGAGGGTGGTGCCGCCGGCGCGGTGCATGGGGCGTTGCAGGCGGGTGCGCTGTCGACGACGTTCACCGCCTCGCAGGGTCTCCTGCTGATGCTGCCCAACATGTTCAAGATCGCCGGTGAGCTCACGCCGATGGTTCTCCACGTCGCGGCCCGGACCGTGGCCACGCACGCACTGTCGATCTTTGGTGATCACAGCGACGTGATGGCGGCGAGGTCAACCGGTTTCGCCATGCTGTGTTCGGCGTCGCCGCAGGAGGCGCATGACCTGGCCGCGGTGGCGCAGGCGGCAACGCTCGAGTCGCGGGTGCCGTTCCTGCACTTCTTCGACGGTTTCCGCACGTCGCACGAGTTGAACGAGGTGGCGTTGCTCGACGACGGCACGCTGGGTGGTCTGCTGGCGGCCGAGCATATCGATGCCCATCGCCGCCGGGCGTTGTCCCCCGACCGCCCGGTGATCCGGGGCACCACCCAGGATCCCGACACGTTCTTCCAGGCCCGGGAGGCGTCGAACACGTTCTACGCCGCGGTTCCCGGGATTGTGCAAGGGGTGATGGACCGGCTGGCCGCGGCGACGGGCCGGGCCTACCGCCTGTTCGAGTATCAGGGTCATCCCGAGGCCGAGCGGGTCGTGGTCGTCATGGGGTCGGGTCGGTCGGCGGTGCGGGAGGCGGTCACCCGGCTGGTCGAGCGAGGCGAGCGGGTCGGGTTCGTCCAGGTCCGCTTGTTCCGTCCCTTCGACGGCCGGGCGTTGCTCGCGTGCCTGCCCTCGACGGTGCGGTCGGTCGCGGTCCTGGACCGGACGAAGGAGCCGGGCGCGTCGGGTGAGCCGTTGCGGCTGGACGTCGTCGCCGCGTTCGCGGAACGGCCCGAGCGGATGCCGCGGGTGATCGGTGTCCGTTACGGGTTGGCGTCGAAGGAGTTCACCCCGGCGATGGCGGCGGCGGTGTTCGACGAGCTGGCCGGCGCGGCGCCGCGTCGGGAGGTGACGGTGGGTATCCGCGACGACGTCACGGACCTGTCGCTCGAGGTGGACGACGACCGTGTCCCGGAGCCGGATGACGTGCTGCGGGCGGTGTTCTACGGGCTCGGTAGCGACGGCACCGTGGGTGCCACGCGGGCGACGGCCGGTATCGTCGCCGCTCGCACGCCGCTGCACGCGCAGGCGTACTTTGTGTTCGACTCCAAGAAGTCGGGGTCGATGACGGTCTCGCATCTGCGGCTGTCGCCACGACCGGTCGACTCCCCATGGCTTATCCAGAACGCCCAGTATGTGGGCTGTCATCAGTCCTCGCTGCTGGAACGGGTGGACGTGCTCGCCGTGGCCGCGCCGGGTGCCACCGTGCTGCTCAACAGCCCGCATGCGCCGGAAAAGGTGTGGGACTATCTGCCGGCCGACGCGCAGCGGCACCTGCTTGACCGGGGTGCGCGCCTGTTCGTCGTCGACGCCGACCGGGTGGCGAAGCAGGCCGGCATGCCCGGGATCGTAAGCCCGGTGCTGCAGACCTGTTTCCTGGCGCTGTCCGGTCTGCTGGACCGCGACGAGGCGATCGCGGCGGTCAAGGACGGGGTCCGCGCCGCCCGCGGCAAACGCGGTGACGCCGTGCTGCAGCGTAACTTCGCCGCCATCGATGCCGCGCTCGACGCCCTGCACGAGGTCGACCTGCAGGCTCGTGTGGTCACGGGGCAGGCGCGCCGGCAGCTGCTCGGCGAGGCGCCCGCGTTCGTCCGGCAGGTGACGGCGCGGATCATGGCGGGGGAGGGGAACCTGCTTCCCGTCAGCGCACTACCGGCTGACGGCACCTTCCCCGTCGGGACGGCACGGTACGAGAAACGCGGCCTGACCCGCGAGCTTCCGGTGTGGGATGCGGACCTGTGCATCGACTGCGGCAAGTGCGCGATCTCCTGCCCGCACGCCGCCATCCGGATGACGTTGTTCGAGCCGGCGCAGCTCGCCGGCGCGCCAGCGTCGTTCCGGCACAAAAAGCCGAAGGACCGCACCCTCGCGGCGTTCCGGCTCGCGGTGCAGGTGGCACCGGACGACTGTACCGGCTGCGGCATCTGCGTCGAGGCGTGCCCGGCGAAGAGCCGGGAGATCGAGGGCCATCGCGCCCTGGACATGGTCGACGCCGCACCCCGCTTCGAGGAGGAACGCGCCGGATGGGCGTTCCGCGAAACGCTGCCGGCGGTCCCACCGGCGCTCGCCCCACCGGACACGGTCCGCGGCTCGCAGCTACGGGAGCCGCTGTTCGAGTTCTCCGGCGCCTGCGCCGGCTGCGGGGAGTCGCCCTACCTCAAACTGCTCACGCAGCTGTTCGGTGACCGCATCATCGTCGCGAACGCCACGGGATGCTCGTCCATCTACGGCGGCAACCTGCCGACCACACCCTGGTCGGCGGGCACCGACGGCCGCGGCCCGGCCTGGGCGAACTCGCTGTTCGAGGACAACGCCGAGTTCGGGCTCGGGCTACGCCTCGCGCTCGACACCCGGGCCCGCGAGGCCCGCCGGCTGCTGCGCGCACAGACCGCGACGGTCGGTGGCACGCTCGTCGAGGCGCTGCTCACCGCCGACCAGTCGACCGAGGCCGGCATCCTCGACCAACGCCAGCGGGTGGCCGAACTACGCCGACGGCTGGCCACCGTCGACCACGACACCACCCTCGACGCTGTTCTCGACGACCTCGTCGACAAAAGCGTGTGGATCATCGGTGGGGACGGGTGGGCGTACGACATCGGCTTCGGCGGCCTCGACCACGTGCTCGCGTCGGGGCGCGACGTCAACGTGCTCGTCCTCGATACCGAGGTGTACTCCAACACCGGTGGGCAGGCGTCGAAGTCGACGCCGCGCGCCGCGGTCGCGAAGTTCGCCGGCGGCGGCAAACGGACCCGCAAGAAAGACCTTGGGCTGCTCGCCGCCGCCTACGGCGACGTGTACGTCGCGCAGGTCGCCCTCGGCGCCAACGACCAGCACACGGTGAAAGCCTTCAACGAGGCGGCCAGCTGGCACGGCCCGTCCCTCATTGTCGCCTACAGCCACTGCATCGCCCACGGCATCACCATGACCGACGGCATGGCCCACCAGAAAGCCGCGGTGAAATCGGGATACTGGCCGCTCTACCGGGTCGACCCCCGAGCGGAAAGGCCGTTCTCCCTCGACTCGCGGGCACCGTCCATCCCCTTCAGCGAGTTCGCCGCCACCGAGTCCCGGTTCACCCTCCTCAACACCGTCAACCCCGACGAAGCCGACGAGCTCGCGGCACTCGCCCAACGCGACATCCTCGGGCGCTGGCAGACCTACGAACACGAAGCCGCCCACCCCCGCAACACCACCACGCAAAACTGAAGCGGCGCCGTGCTCACCAAAGCGGCGCCGTGCCCCATGAGACCAGTGAAATATTCGATCTTGATGGCGGGTCCGTGAGCACGGTGAATGTGCCGTCTTGCGCGTCCTGAGAGTCGTGCAACAGCGGCTTGCAGGAATTTGACAGTAATGTCGAGATGTTCCGGGCTTGTTCCGGGATTGTGCCGGCTATAGATGGTTCCTCGCCCAAGGAGGGTTCGCCTTGACGGAAAAGACGGGAAAGACTGGGGAGACGGGAAAAGCCGGCCCGGAGTTCGGTCCGTTGGCGGCCCTGGCCGGTGAGTGGGAGGGCAACCAGGGGGTGGACGTTGCCTTCGGCAACGCCGAGGGCACGATTATCGAGACCCCGTACCGCGAGAGGGTCACCTTCAAGCCCTTCGGTCCCGTGGACAACGGCCCGCAGTGTCTCTACGGCCTCGACTACCACATGGCCGCGTGGCGGGCCGGCGAGGAGAAGGCGTTCCACACTGAGATCGGCTACTGGCTGTGGGACGCCGATCTCGGCCACGTCATGCGGTGCTTCATGGTGCCCCGCGGTACAGTCCTGATCGCTGGTGGTGCCGTGGCGCCGGACGCGACCGACTTCACCCTGCGGGCGCAGGCCGGCTCCCCCACATACGGTATCCTGTCCAACCCCTACCTGGCTCGCGCGGCGAACAGCATCCGCTACGAGGTGAGCATCACCGTCACCGATAACGGGAGCTTCGCCTACACCTCCACGACCACCATCGATCACGAGCGGGTGTCTGACCCGGTCGCCCATACGGACCGCAACGTGCTGCGGCGCCTGTCCGACGCTTAGCCGCCCGGCTTAACCGCTTGGCTCAGCCGCTCGGCTTATCGGCTTAGCCGCCCGGCGCACCGAGCGAAGTGTGTGCCTCGTACTTTCGGCCGATCAGGAGCGGCATCGGTTCTCGTACCGTGATTGGGTGCACGCCCTTCTTCGCTCGGTGTGGGACGAGCCTCCTCCTCCCCGCCCGCCGTCGCGGGTGTGGCGGGACTGGGCACTCGTGGGGGTGCTCGCGCCGGTCGCGGTGCTCGAAGGAGTTCTGCGACCGGACGTTCCATGGCGGGCCGTCTCGGTGATTCTCGCTGTCGGGTTGCTGCCCACGTTGTTGTGGCGCCGGACCAGACCGCTGCTGATGGTCGCGATCGTCTTCGTCACCGCCGGCCTGGTCTCCCTGGTGACTGGTGGCGAGCCAAAACTGCAGGTGATCGTGTATGTGCTCGTGTTGCCGTACTCGTTGTACCGGTGGGGGTCAGGGCGCGAGGCCGTGATCGGCTCGCTGATCCTGATTGCCAAGGTCTGCCTCTCGATGGTCCTCGGCTACCTCAGCGTCGCCGACGCGATCGCCGGATTCGCCGTCTTGTCCGCGGCCGCCGCACTGGGCGGAGCGTCCCGGTACCGGGCCAGGGCGAGGATCCGTGAGCTCAACCAGGTCAAGCTGCTCGAACGCGAACGGCTGGCCCGCGACCTGCACGACACTGTCGCTCATCACGTCTCGGCGATTGTGATCCGCGCCCAGGCGGGCCTTGCGACATCGGCATCGCGACCGGAAGCCGCGACCGAGGCACTCCGCGTGATCGAGGCCGAGGCGTCGCGCACGCTGGCCGAGATGCGCGCCGTGGTCCGCGTCCTGCGCCGGAACCAACCGGCGGACCTGGCGCCCAGCCCGGAGATCGCCGATCTCGAACAGCTCGCGAGCCGCGACCGTGCCGGTCCGTCTGTCGACGTGGAGATCCTCGGCGACCTCGACGACCTTCCTCCATCGGTCGGTGCCGCGATCTACCGCCTCGCCCAGGAGTCGGTCACCAACGCCCGACGACATGCTCGTCACGCCTCGTGTATCGAGGTCCGCGTCGCCGCCGACGACACGATGGTGCACCTACGCGTGAGCAACGACGGCGACACCAGCACCACCCGCCCGACCGCGCCACCGGGCTACGGGCTCACCGGCATGATCGAACGTGCTCACCTGCTCGGCGGCACCTGCGCAGCTGGCCCGGCCCCCGATCGAGGCTGGACCGTGACGGTCGCGCTCCCTCGAACAGGCTGGGCGACATGAGCATCCGAGTGATCATCGCCGACGACCAGGAAATCGTCCGTACCGGGCTCCGGATGATCCTCGACGCCCAACCGGGCATCGAGGTCATCGGCGAGGCTGCTGGCGGGCGGCGAGCCGTGGAGCTCGCACAGCGCCTACGCCCCGATGTCTGCCTGTTCGACATTCGGATGCCCGGCCTGGACGGCATCGAAGCCACCCGTTGTCTCGCCGGACCGACTGTCGACGATCCCCTCGCCGTCGTCGTTATCACGACCTTCGATCTCGATGACTACGTCTACGCTGCCCTCAGAGCCGGCGCCCGGGGCTTCCTGCTCAAAGACGCCGGCCCTGACCTGCTCGCCCAGGCCGTCCACGCCGCCGCGGGCGGCGACGCGCTCATCGCCCCGAGCATCACCGCGCGACTACTCGAGGCCTTCGCCGACGCCGGGCCAGCCGCACCGCCGGTGCAACCCGTCGAGCCGCTCACGGACCGAGAAGAGCAGATCCTCGCCACCGTGGCACGTGGGCGCACCAACAGCGAGATCGCCGGCGAATTCCACATCACCCTCAGCACCGTCAAGACCCACATCGCCAGCCTCATGGCTAAGCTCGGCGCCCGCAACCGCGTCGAGATCGCCATGTGGGCCTACGAGACCAAGCGCGTTACCAACCGATTCGGGCCCGATAGCGCTCGCGGACGATGACACGCGGGTGACCGAAGTTCAGCGCGGCCGACACGGATCTCATCGGCCAGACACGGATCTCATCGGCCAAAAGTACGGCCTTGCGGTCGGATGATCGGCCGACTCGGCTCAGGCCCTTCCACCGATGAGCCGCGCCACCTCGATCGCCACAATCGGGTCATGGCCGACGAGAGCATGACCAGATG
>NZ_CDWTNB010000145.1:0-9984 GCF_977947065.1 Frankia sp. CgJB1 | reverse complement strand
ACACGGCGGAAGGTCTCGGTCATATCCCGGATCACGGTGCCGGCGGAGGCTCCCGTCGGTTCCGGCCCGATGATCCGGTCAACCACTCCGGTGAGGCTGGAGAGGACCGGATCGGCGAAGGCCGATGCGATGAAGGCCGTTCCGTCGTGTAACAGGTCGCGTCGCCGCATGTCCCGTCCCGATAGTCCGGCAAGGGTGCTGAGGGTCTCGGTGGGTGCGTTCGAGCTCGACAGCCCGAGGTCGTCGCGTTCATAGGACTCCCCGCGCCAGCCCAGATCCACCGGCCGGACCGGGTATCCCAGGGCCGCGGACATCTCGGCCGCCGCGAGTTCGGCGACCATCGGGTCACGCGGCCGCATCCCGCGACGCCAGTGACCGACGGTGGTCCTGGCCAGGCCCAGTTCGATCCGGCGTTGATGGCGGGCGCGGGCGTTCACCTGCCGGGCGAACCGGGTGTCGGATACCCCGGCCTCCCGCAGCAGGCGCGCGAACTGGGTCACGGGAGAGGGATCTTCAGACGACGTATTCGACATGTGTCCCCCGTCGAGGTAAAGATGACTTAGGATTCGGAATGAAATAACTTGTTCATTTCGGGGTCCTCGCGAGCCCGTGACCTGCGAAGACGCATATTGGCTTGCATTAATTACTTCATTACGAATTCTTAAATCCACAATGTCGGTGCCTTGCGCATCTCTTGGGCAGAAAGTAGCCGAGCAGTCACCTTGTAAGGAAGAGGGTGTGCATAACCCGGCCGGAATGCACGACGAGTCGGGACCGATGCCTCTAGCGGATCCCCGGATGACCGGTAAAAGAAGGTGCGGAATATCTCAATCGGTTACGGAAAGCGGCGGATCCATTTTCTGCACATACATCTGCATGGCGCGTCTGCACGCCCCGGGGGACGCGGAGGGCCGGAGAGGGGCCCGGACGGATCGTCATCGGGGGCGTCTTGTCCCGCTCTGGGGGGAAGCGGCCGTGACGATGCATCCGGCCGGGGGTATGATTCCGCCCGGCCGGACGGACTAGGCTCCGTGACGAGGCGTAGTCGCCACCCGGTTTCGGCCCGGCTGTCCAGGTCAGGGGCGTACTGCGGTCCGCGTCACGTCGTCAGATCACTGAGCGTGTGAGCGCCCCAGATGCGACGATGTCGAGAGCACTGACATCGGATGTTGGCTACGGAGGCCCCAAGGCGTGAACATCGTCGTTACCGTCAAGCAGGTTCCTGACACCTGGGCGGAGAAGAAGCTCGACGCCGCGGACAAGACCGTCGACCGTAAGAGTGTCGACAACGTCATGAACGAGATGGACGAGTACGGGGTCGAAGAGGCCCTGAAGATCAAAGAAGCGCACGGGGGCGAGGTCACCGTCGTCACGATGGGACCGGCCAAGGCGGCCGAGACGATCCGCAAGGCCCTGTCGATGGGTGCGGACAAGGCCGTGCATCTGACGGACGACTCGCTGCACGGGTCGGACGCGCTGGCGACGTCCGCCGCGCTGGCGAAGGTGATCTCCATGCTGTCACCCGACATCGTCATCACCTCCAGCGAGGCTTCCGATGCCCGTGGCGGCGTCATCGGTGCCCTGCTGGCGGAGCGGCTGGCCCTTCCCCAGCTCACCCAGGCCCGCAAGGTCACGGTGGACCCGGCCGCGGGCAAGGTCACGATCGAGCGTCTCGCCGACAACGGCTACGCCCTGGTCGAGGCGAGCCTGCCGGCCGTGGTCGCCGTGGTCGAGAAGATCAACCAGCCGCGTTACCCCTCGTTCAAGGGCATCATGGCGGCCAAGAAGAAGCCGCTGACGACGTTGTCCGCCGCGGACGCGGGTCTGGACGCCGGTGCCGTCGGGCTGGCCGGCGCCACGTCGACGGTCGTTGCCTCGGAGCCCGCGCCGCCGCGGTCGAGTGGCACGATCGTCAAGGACGAGGGCGACGGCGGCACGAAGGTCGCGGAGTTCCTCGCGGCGCAGAAGCTTATCTGAGGGGTTTTGTCCGATGGCTGAAGTTCTCGTGCTCGTCGAGCACGCCGATGGTGAACCCAAGAAGGTCACCGCGGAACTGCTGACGCTCGCCCGTTCGCTCGGCGAGCCCGCCGCGGTGTTCCTCGGAGCGCCGGGCACCTATGCGAAGGCCAAGGAGTACCTCGCGCAGTATGGCGCCGCCAGGGTCTATGTCGTCGAGTCGGAGGACGTCGTCGGCTACGTGGGCGCGCCGGCGGCGGAGGTGCTGGCCAAGCTGGTCGCGGACGCGTCGCCGGCCGCCGTACTGGTCGCCGCCACCGCGGATTCGCGGGAGATCGCGGCCCGCGTCGCCGCGAAGACCGACTCGGGCCTGATCTGGGACGCCGTCGCGCTGGCCCCCGACCTGGTCGCCACCCAGGGTATCTTCGGCGGCTCGACGATCGTCACGTCGAAGGTCGTCAAGGGTGTTCCGGTGGTCGTCGTCCGGCCGAACTCGACGGCGTCCGAGGCCGCCCCAGTGACGCTGTCCGAGCAGACGGTGGACATCGCGATCTCCGACGCCGCGAAGGGGGCTAAGATCGTCGACCGTGTCGTCGAGGCGAAGTCCGGCCGCCCGGACCTCACCGAGGCCCAGGTCGTCGTCTCCGGTGGTCGCGGTCTGGGCGCCGCCGAGCACTTCACCCTGGTGGAGAAGCTGGCCGACACCCTCGGCGCCGCGGTCGGCGCGTCGCGTGCCGCCACCGACGCCGGGTGGTACCCGCACCAGAACCAGGTCGGGCAGACCGGCAAGACGGTGTCCCCGCAGCTCTACATCGCGGTCGGCATCTCCGGCGCGATCCAGCACCGGGCCGGGATGCAGACGTCCAAGACGATCGTCGCGATCAACAAGGACCCGGAAGCGCCGATCTTCGAGTTCGCGGACTACGGGCTGGTCGGCGACCTGTTCAACGTCGTCCCGCAGCTCATCGAGGCGATCGAGAAGCGCAAGGCCGGCTGATCGATCGATCCCGCGGACCGGCCACGGCCGGGCGTCCACTCGTCTCGGCGAGGGTGGCGCCCGGCCGTCGTTCAGGATCCATGCCTGTGCGTCACCCCCGCGGGTCCTCGCGCACCCGGAGCACCACCAGCGTGAGGTCGTCGTGGTCGATCTCGCCCGCGTCCTTGAGCTGGTGGGCGAGCCCCTCCAGGTTCGGCTTGCGCAGGTCGGGAAGTCGCCGCCAGACCTCCGGATCGGTCCAGGGCAGGGTGTAGAGCCACTTGCTGATCGCGTCGCTGCCGAGCAGGAAGACCTCCCCCGCCTCGGCGAAGCCTCGCCGCACCCGCACCGGCCAGCCCTCCCCGGTCGGCGCGAGCCGACGGGCCCGCCCGAGGTCGCTGGGCACCAGGTCGGGGGTGCTCGTGAAGGCGGCCGATGCGGAGTACGGGAAGAACTCGGGTTGCGCGCCCGCCAGGATGGCCGTCGGCGAGGGCACCCGGACCAGGCAGGAATCGCCGACCGCGATCGCCTCCCACTCCAGCCGGCCGTCGTGTTCGTTCTCCTCGCTCCTGAACTGCAGTCCAAGAAACGTGGCGAACGCCGCTTCCGTCGCACCGACGCCCTGGAACCGCCAGTCGTCGGGATCCACCGTCGGCGGCCTCAGGTTCCAGATCCTGATCGTCTCGCGGAACCATTCGTAGATGCCCTCGGCCGAGGCCCCGATCGGCGGCGGCGTGTTGACGTATCGCGTGACCAGCAGGTTTGCCCACCGCCGTACGTCGACCCCCTCCGACGCGCCATCCGCGACGGCTGCCCGCCGGCGCGCCGTGCTTACCATCGTCGCGTCTTCGGAGACATAGCCGCTGTTCTTCGGCAGCCACACCTGCACCCGGCCCGTGACCCGCACTCCCGCACCTCTCCTTCCTCGGGACCCACCGCCGCCGTCGGCCCACCGCTCCACTCAGGCGTCGATCTGAGCCACCTGGGTGCCGACGGTGAGGGCGAGGACGATCGTGTCGGGTGTCGCGTTGGACACGAATCCCCGGGCGCCGGGCCGGGTCTGCACGCCCAGGCGCTCCGCCGCGGTGCGCATCAGCGGCGGCAGCTCGCTCGACATCCGGAACAGCCCGCGAGCCCACTCGTCAGACAGCTCGGACTCGGCCGCGGGGAAGGTGGTGGTGGTCTGCACGACCGCGGAGATGCTGATGTTGAACAGCAGCAGGTTGCCGTCCGCGGTGCGCAGTGACCGTAGCCGGTCGGCCCACATCTGCACCTTCTCGGGCTCGCCGTCGGTGGCGGCTCCATTGGTGATGTTGATGATGATCGGCGGGAAGGAGTCCTGGTGGTTCTGGGCCCAGCCGGAGGCGAGGCTCCCGGCCATATCGAGGGCGGCGCACATCGGGGTGAGGCCCGCCCCGAACGGTTCGAACCACACCGGCATCGAGGAGCCGTGACGCTCCTCCCGGCGCAACACGGAGGCGAAGAGGTCCGGTACCGAGACCAGCCACTGGCCGGCGAGCGCTCCGGTGAACAGTGAGCGGGCCTCCGCGCCGCTGTAGCCGAGCACGGCGATGTCGTAGTAGGGACGCGGACCCTCGCCGCGCTCCTTGCTGCACCGACGGATGATCATCGCGAGGGTGTCGTTGACGATGTCGGCGAGGGCCTGCGCCTTGGAGATGCCGGGACGCCCGGCGATCGGGTAGTTCATCGAGTCGGACTGGTCCAGCAGAAAGATGAAGCAGCCCGGGGCACGCCGGTCGATCTGCTTGGTGTAGGGCATGGGCGTCGCGCTTCCTCAGGAATCGGATCAGTACCGGGGGAGGTGGTCGTCGGCGGAGAGAGCGCCCGGGGGATCGCCCGCCGGGTTCGTCGGGAGGATGTCCGGCCAGGGCTCGCCGGCGGCCACCCGCCATGAGTTCGGACATGCGCGGCAGGCGTAGGACGCGTCGACCTGGACGCTCCCGCACGAGCACTGCGGGTCCTCCAGCAGCGTCCGCCGATCGATCACCTCGACTCCGATCGGGTGGACGGCGGCGCCCGCGCGCTCATGGGCCGGTCCCAGGGAGGCCGGGACCGGCGGTGCCGGCCGCGGGTACCGAGTCGGCTGAAAGTCGGCCGGCTGGAAGTCCCCGGGCAACGCCGGTTCCGGGTAGGTGCCGCGACCGGTCACGGCGTGGATGAAGCCGGCCAGCGGAACCACGGCGAGGCCGACCGCGAAGATCAGAAGCCAGCGCAGCGCGGTGCCGATCCGGCCGGGGCCGTAGGTGCCATCGTGCACTGTGGCCGGCACCAGGATCTTGCGGTCGTCACCGATCGCCTCGACCGTGTCCGGAAGTGCCTCGGCCACCTTGCGGACGTCCGGGCGGGCGCCCGGACCGACGGCGACGAGCAGCCGGGCGCCGACCTCGGCGAGCCGGGGGACGTCGGCGGCCGGCACCCCGAGCGACGGGACGCCGGCCGTGGACGACGCCGCGGGCGGGATTATAGGGGGTAAAGGCCGGGCCGTCCTCCCCCGTGCCGCGGGTGAATCGGGGCGGGAGCGGGACGTGGAGCAGCTCACCGTCCTTGAGCGAGTGATCGGCCACGGCGTCCGGATTGACCCCGAGTGCCGCGGCGATCTGTTCCCGGGTCTCCCCGGCCCGCACCTTGTACTGGATGAACAGCTCGGGCTCGTCCGGCCGCGGCGCCGACGACGCCACGGGTATCACCTGGTCGACGTCGTCGCCGCCGGCCGCCCGCAGGGCCTGGTCGGCGGAGGTCGTCACCAGGATCCTGATCGGCGACGGAGCCGTTCCGCCTCCGCCCGAGATCAGGCCGACGACGGCGATCGTGACCGCGGCCACGAGGATGCAGACCCCGATGATCCGCTGGTGGCGGCTCGGCCACGCGGTGTCGTCCGGCCCGCCTGACGGCGCCATGCCGCCTCCCTTCGGTTGTCTCGAGTGTCTCGAGCCTTCGGTCGTCCTGTATCAACCAACGGTGAGGATGATCAGGATGAGTGCGAGGATAGCTAGGGCCGCGAGGACGAGAGCCGCCGTGCGCGACCCGGAGCCGCGGTTCGGCGTGGATCCGGGGGGCGATGCCTGCTGTGCCCCGTCGCCGGCCGCGGAGGTCGCGCCGGGCTGGCTGGAATCCGAGGCACCACCGGCGCCCGCGGCCGTGCCGCCCTGACCCGCCGAGGGACCGGTGTTCGGCGATATCCTGGTCGTCGCGTCCCAGAGATTCCGTCCCGCCGCTGGGGCGCCTGGGGTGGCCGACGGAGAGGGTGGGGTCGGCGGGGTCGCCCAGCCCTGGCTGGGATCGATCGGCTTCGTCGGGACGGACGCCTGGCTCGGTTCCCACCAGGAACTCCCCGCGCCGAGGGACGGCGCGACCGCCTCGCTGACAGGAGCGTCCGGCAGGGCGCTGTCGGCGTCGCGTAGCAGCGTCGGCAAATCGACGTCAACCGCCGGCGGCCCGAGGCAGAAGCGCCGCAGCAGCGGGACGAGCCGACGGACCTCGCCGTCCCGGCTTGCGGCGAGTCGTGACCAGATCGGCGTGTGGTCGGGCTGGGCGAGGTCGGACGCGCTCAGGATGAGGTTCTCGTCGCGGTGGAACTCTTCCCACAGGGCCGGGTCGGCGGCGACTGCCAGCACCGAGAGGTAGATGACGAGACCCGGGAAGGTGTCGACGCGGCGGTCCCAGTAGCCCGTCGACTGCCGGCGGGGGTGCTGGTAGTGGCGATGTCCATGCTCGTCCGGCGGCAGGTGCGCGACCGTCGGGACCCAGACCGAGTCCAGATCCACGAGGCGTACTGAACCTTGTTCGGTGACGAACACGTTGCCGTGCTGCAGATCGCCATGGGCGATCTCGGCCTTGCTCATCTCACCGAGTAGAAGCTTCCATTCGGCGGCGAGGTCATGCAGCGCTTCCGGAGAGGCGAGGTGCTGGCGGACGTAGGTCCGCAGGGTGGTGCCCTGGACCTGGTCCATGACGACCACCGGCCACCATTTCTCGCCGACCCGCACTCCCTGCGCGACCCACTCGGCTTTCGGAAAGGCCGACAGCACTCGATGACGACGTAGATGATTCGTTACCGCCGCGTAGCGTTCGGCTCCGCCGGTCAGCGGCCGGGTCGGACAGCGCAGCGCGAAGGCACTGCCCGTCGCCGCTCCGAAGAAAACGACCGCCGACTCGCCGGTGACCTGCACCGGGGCACCGAAAGCGTCCCGTTCGAACCGGGCGGTCCGCAGCCGTGGATCCGTGAATACCTCCGCGCCAGTAGAGACCGCCGCCTCGAACTGGCCACCATTCGGCCAAACTCCCGCGCCGAGCACGCCGCTTCCCCCTGGGACGGACCGTCGGAAGTAACCGCCACCGTCGTTCAACCGGTGATCGTCCTTGCCTGTCGGACATTAGCCGACCGTGGATCGGCTTGTCCATGTGCTCGGCGGCCAAGAAGCCCGTGGACCTCAGGTGATCGCCGTGATCCCGCCTCAGGATGGTTTCTTCGCGGAAGGCGACCGCGATCGGGGATCGGCTTGTCGCCGGCCGCCCCAACCATTCAATCCCACAATTTCACAGGGGGTCGGGTTCGCAGGGGGTCGGGTTTGCGACGGATCGGGACCGGGCCGTGGCGGCCTGCCGGGTTTCGTACCGACGGGTTCCGCGTTTCTCGGGGGCCGAGGTCGGTGCGGGCGGGAGGGGTGCGGGCGGGCGGAACTCGGGGTGGCCGGAGCCGTGCACGTCCTACTCGCGGCGCCGGGTATCCGAGCCTGGCGGCGGTGCGGGCCGATCGCGGGTTACGCTCCACCTCTTCCGTCGCTCCAGGTCGGGGAGCGACCAGGTTGGTACCGGTGGTGGGTGCCGGCCTCCGGGCCGGTTTCCGATGATCGGAAGGTCGGAAGGTCGGAGGGGTTGCCGAGGGCGGACGGGTCACAGCCGGGTTTCAGTTACGGCCGGGTTTCATGAGGTACCGACGGTCGATCGGCGAGCAGAGAGGCGCCAGGACGATGTCCCAGTCGCAGGAGGCGTTCCAGCCATGGGAGGCGGACGGGCCGCGGGACGTCCGCGCGTCGGGCAAGGAGCCCGCGGGTGCGGAGCCGGCGCGTGCGGATGGCCGGAAGACCTTCGCGCTCGCCCTCGACATCGGGGGAATCAAGATCGCCGCCGGTGTCGTCGCGGGGGACGGCACGATCGTCGCTCAGGCCCGTCGCTCCATGCCGGTCCCGCGGCCGGCTTCACCGGTTTCAGCTGCTTCGCCTGATCCGGACGGCGCTGGGCCGGCGTCGGCCCGGGCTGCGGGGATCGATGCCGAGGAGGTCTTCGCCGTCGTCCAGGACTGCCTCGACGAGGCACTCGCCGCGGCGCGGATGCGTCCGGACGAGATGGCGGGACTCGGCTGCGGGTGCAGCGGTCCGATGGACTGGCCGGTCGGCGAGGTCTCCCCGTTGAACATTCCGGCCTGGCGGGGATTCCCGCTGCGGGCGCGGCTGCGGGACGCATACCCGGGCGGCCCGGTCTTGGTCCACAACGACGCCGTCGCCCTCGCCGCCGGCGAGCACTGGATGGGCGAGGGCCGTGGCGTGCGCAACATGCTCGCCGTCACCGTCTCCACCGGCGTCGGAGGTGGCCTGGTTCTCGGGGGCCGGTTGCTGCACGGCACATCCGGCAATGCTGGCCATATCGGTCACGAGGCCGACGGACCCCCCTGCCCGTGTGGGGGACGTGGATGTCTGGAGGCGCTCGCGTCGGGTCCACGGACGGTGGCCTGGGCGATCGGCGAGGGCTGGGTGCCTTCGGGGGGCTGGGTGCCTTCGGGGGAACAGCCGGCCAACGGTCGCGTGCTTGCAGCCTCGGCACGGGCTGGTGATGGCGTCGCCCGGCGGGCCCTCGCCCGCGCGGGTGTCGCGGTGGGAGCCGGACTGGCCTCTTGCTCGAGCCTGCTCGATCTGGAGGCCGCCGTGGTGGCTGGCGGGTTCGCGCAGTCCGGCCCGATCTTCTGGGACGCGCTGTCGGCCAGTTTCGATCGTCACACGGGGTTGGCGTTCACCCGGCGGATGCAGATCAGACGGAGCTCCGATCCCAGCCGGATCGCGCTTCGGGGGGCCGGCGCCTTCATCCTCGCGCCGGAGCGGTACGCCTGGGAAGGCTAGTACCGGCCGGTACGACGTTTCCTACGACGTTTCCTGCGAGGTCTCCTACGACGTCGCCTGGTGCGCCGGTCTCGCCTGGTGTCCCGCTCGCCCCGGGCGGGCGGACCTGCGTCGGGGATTCGCTCGAGGCTCGGGGCGCCCGTCTTGCTCGGTGCCGCCGTTGCTCGGTGCCGCTGAGCGGTACCACCAGGAGCTCACGCTCATCCGCTTCCTCCTCAAACATGCCGCGCCGGCGCGTCTGCCCGGCCTCGCGGCCGGGCAGACGCGGGAGGCAGGTGAGGAGGCAGGCGGAGGGACCGCGAGGATCGGCGGTCCGGGTGGTTTGGGGATCGCTGACCGGGGTACCCCGGCACCGGGACCGGTGCCTCCGTCGGCGGGTGGACGGCACCGGTGAACGAGGGACGAGGTAGGCCTCGGCAGCGGTTCGGCGAGGGAGGGAATCGGCCCGGGGGCCCGGATGTTACCAGGGCTGGGGATCGCGCACTGTCGACCGACGGTGCCAGAAAGTTATGCTCTCGTGTCCGCTCGCCGTGCCCGGACTCGTGTATAGTTCCTCTTAGTCGCCCACCGAACTCCTCCGGGAGCCGGGCGTCGCGCAGGACCAGATCTCCTCCGAGGGGGCGCAGACCCCCCGAGGAAACGGGCCGCGGACGGTGCGATAAGGTACGAGAGCGGCAAACGCCGGCAAGTGGGTGGGTTAACTACCGGGCCGGAGTGATTTGACACAATCAAGCCAAAGCTCATAGTCTAGAAAAGAGGTTCCGGGCAATCGCTTTGAACGCGAGCGTCTGGAGCGCGCAGAAAGGTAAGGTCTTTTCGAACGTGAACATCTCGCACAATAAAGAAGCGATTTGACACTGCCGGACAAGCCGAGTAAATTAAAAAAGTGCCAGAATGAAGCCCCGAGGGTGGAGATCT